>JAUIME010000503.1 GCA_030433195.1 bacterium | reverse complement strand
GGGCACGAACTCCGGCGTTCCGCCTACCGAGTTGATCAGGTCGTCGTACTCGTTGTAGAAGGCGGTGACGTCGAGAGCGACGTTGTCGATCGGCTGCGTGCGATAGCCGACCTCGAACGCCAAGAGGTCTTCGGCGTCGATGTCGTTGCCCCCGCTCAGAACGCCGAATACCGGGGGCGTACCTGGCAAGTAGAAGCGGTAGTTCAGGCTTTCTTCGGATCGGGAGGGAGTACGCACGGCGCGCGTCACGGCGCCCCAGAACGTGTGCTTCTCGCTCGCTTCCCACAGCATGCGGGCGCTCGGTTGATACTCGAAGCCGGTGTAGTCGTTGTGCTCGAACTTCGAGCCGACCGTCAGCCGCAGAGACTCGGTGAGTTGGATCTCGTCCTGGATGAACGCGCTGAGGAGATCGTAGGTGTCGTGGTCGGGGTCGAACGTCGTCTCGAACGAGCTTCCGTAGTCGTCTCGGTAGATCCGGTAGCCGGCTCCCCAAACGATCTCGTGTGAGTCGAACGGGCGAAAACGGTGCTGCACTTCGATGTCGAAGGTCTGGACCGAAAGATCGAGACCATTGTCCGTGCGCTCGAAGGAGTCGTAGTAGCTCTGCACCATCACGTCCGACGTATCGGATAGCTCTCGGTCGTAGCGCAGGACGAGGTTGGCTACGCGAGCTCGCGACGTTCCTCTCTGCTCTGTTTCGAAGGGCGGCAAGGGCGAGAGCTCGGCGACGAAGTCGTTTCGGGCGTTGTAGTGAGCATCACCCGTGATGCGCAGCGTGTCGATCTCGCTGAGTTTCATGTCGAGACGGAATCCACCCTGCAGCGACTCCCAGTCTTCGCCGGTTCCGTCGTTGCCGTCTCGAAGCTCCATGTCGTCTCGGCTACGATAGGTCAGGTAGGCTCGGTACGTCGCGTCCTCGTCGATCTGACCCCCGTATCGAACTTCGCCGTGGGCACGTTCCTCGGTGCCGGCCGATCCCGTCACGCGCCAACCCTGGCTCTCGCTCGAGTGCTTCGTGATGATGTTGATGACTCCATTGACGGCGTTGGCGCCCCAGAGCGTGCCGCCCGGCCCGCGGACGACCTCGATTCGCTCGATCTCTTCGAGCGGAAGCTGGACCGTATCCCAGTACACACCCGAGAAGATGGGCGTGTAGATGCTGCGTCCGTCGATCAGGACGAGCAGGTCGTTGGCGAAGCGACCGTTGAATCCGCGAGCCGCTACCGCGTGAACGGACGAGTTGATCTGGCCGACGTGGAGACCGGGGACCATGCGCAGGAGATCCGGGATCGTGGTGGCTCCCGATCGTCGAATGTCTTCGGAGTTGATGACGAACACGGCGGCCGGAGTCTGTGCGAGCTCCTGCTTCTTGCGGGAGACGGAGACGACCTCGACGGAAAGAAGCTGCTCGAGGCTGAGGTCGAGAAGTTCCTCGCTGAGGGCATTCGGACCCGAGCTCTCGCGCGCCTCGGCCGCGACGGCCGGGTCACTCGGCGACTGGGCCTGCGCCGGGAGTGCAAGCAGCAGGAACACGCACGCGCATCGCAGTATCGGTTTCATGTTCTTTCTCGATCTGCCCCCGGTGCGCGGCACCGAGGAATCTTCCGAGCCCGAGGATTCGGGCACTACTGAACGACCCTTCGGGCGAGTCGGAGGAGCTGGGAACTGATCTTCACGCCGCGCTTCTTGCTCGAGGCGAGGTTGACGTCGAACTTGAGCCGCTTGTCTTCGACGAGCAGCCCGAGCATGCCGCCGTGTTTGACGAAGTCGGGGGTGTCGCCAACGGTGAGAATGGGGCGATTCTCGAGCTTCTCGAGCGTTTCGGGGAGTCGGCTGGAAAGTGACGAGCTGACGAAGACGACGTGGCTACGTTCGATTTCGTCGACCGTCTTCGCCCGTCGAACGATGACGCGGTGGCCATCGATCTTCTGCTTGGCGAAGGCGCTGTCCAGTTTCGGACCGAAGGGATCCGCGCCGACGATGGTGACGATCAGCGGCTCGGAAGGGGGAAGGTTCTTGTCGGGCCACTCGACGAAGCGCAGGAGCTTGACCAGGAAAATCGCCTTCAGCTCGTATTCGCTGGCCTTCTGACCCTGGGCCGCACCGGGAGTCCATGCGAGAGCGCACGTCACCAGCATCGCGAGGGATGCGAGAGCCCGGACGCGCCGTCGTTCACGGTAGCGGAGTGAGCGCGGCGGTGCGTCGGGCTTTTGGTGCGGGATGAGCATGGGCAGAGTCGGGGCGGAGTTTGGGGTGGTGACGGTGTCTCCAGGTTGCCCGGCCCGGATTGCGCGGAGCCCATGCGGACGAGAGGAGAGCCCCCGCTCGCACGGCGCGCTCCCTATCTTCGGTCAGCCGATTCCCTACATGAGCGAAAAACCTCGGCGCGTCGGTCGCCGGGCCGGCGCCGCCCGAGGTCGCGGGCGCAAGCGATTCGCCAGGGGGCCGCAGTGCGTGAGCGTGACGCGCCCTTCGTGCTGTACGCCTGGCGCGGCGAGCCGGACGAGTCGACGTCGAGTCCGCAGCCCTACCGCATGGGAACGATGTGCTTTGCGACGTTCCTCTCGGTCGGACTTCCGAAACCGCTGAAAGTGTGGAACAACGCGGGACGTCGGGGGCAGCTCGGGCAGCCCGATTACCCGTCCCAACCGGCTCCGTCGACTGTGGTCGCGAGGCCGACCGGGTGGCACCAGGCCATCACGGTGACGTTCCAGGGTTTGATCGCCGACAGCGGGACCGCCGCAGACGTCCCGGCGAGCGTGACGAACGCCGTCGTGTTGCGCGTGCAGGACTGTTAGGATTCAGGTGCGGTTTCCGATTGCGTCGCGACGGCTCGAGGCTGGCGTCTGCCCGCGATCGGGGGAGGATGCCCCGATGCATCCGCTAGCCAGGGAGAATCCCATGCAAGACGTGCCACGGTCGCTCTCGGCGACCGTTCGGATCGGACTCGGTTTGCTCGTGGCCAGCTTGGGTTGCGTCGCGTGCCAGTCGCCCGAGAGGGCGCCGCGCCAGCCGGTGTCGGGCGTCGATCGTCCGGCCGACGATCGATCGTCGCGGAGCGATGCATCCCACGATGAAGAGACGCCCGTGGCGGATGCGGGATCGAGTGCTGCGGAGGTGCCGGACGAAGGCGCTGCGGTGGTCTCGTCGTCGGCTTCGGACACGCGCGTCGCGTCCTCGTCGACGTCGTCACCGTATTCGTATGCATGGATCGGCGAGTTCGTAGATCGCGTGGCGCCGAGCTTGCCCGCGGGCGCGACCGTCGCGGTGTTTTGGCCGATGTCGCCGCATCCGAACGACTCGAACCGATGGACCGTGAACGCGCTCGGGGAACGAGTCGCCGAGGAGATCACCGACGCCCTCGCGACGACGGGGGCCGAGCCGATCGCGGGGACGACGCTCCAGGATCAGGTCGCGACGACGAATCGCGGGCTCGGTTGGCTCGAAGACGCGCGCGCTGCGCTGCCGCTCGCGCAGCGGATGGACGCGGATTTCGTGATCTACGGCACGATCGAACGTCGTATCTTCGATCGCATGAACCGCGACGAGCACCTCGCGGTGCGGCTCGCGTGCCACTCGCTCGACGAGCGCCGCGACGTGGCGCCGGCGCTTCGGGCCGAAATTCCGGCTCGTGATCGCGATGCTTACAAGGAATATCGTCTCCCGGGTTCGGTTGCCGTGGGACGCGACGCGGCGCCGACGCGGCCGAGCCTCGACCTCGAGTTCCAGATTCTCGTGCGCATGCTCGTGCGCCAGATCGTGTCCGAAGCGGACGTCGAGCTGCGTGGCAAGCGCATCGTCGTCGAGCGCACCGATCTTCCGGTCGAGCGCGAATCGGATGCGCAGCTCGCGGTCCTGCAAGACGCGGTGACCCGCAGGTACGAATCCGCTCTCGAAGCTGCGTCTCGCGAGGACGTCGACGACCCTCGCGCCGAGGTTCTGGCGAGCGGCCCGGTGGAGGTGCTCGGCAAGTCGTACCCGACGTTCGCCGACGCCTTCGACAGGATCCGCTCGCAGCGAGCCGCCCGTGACGCGACGCGCACCGGACAGCTCGCGCGCGACCTCGGCCGTACGATCGCGGAAACGCTCGCGCGATACCACGGCGAGGTCGAGCTCGCGTCGGATGCGACCGATCGCGAGCGGCTGCTCGATGTGATTCGGCGCGAGGTTCGATCCGCGCGCGAAGACGGCGCGGTCGACGAAGCGACGATCGCCGAGTTGCGAGCCGACGGAGCCGATCTGCTGCTCACGAGTTCGATCCGTAGGCTCTTCGACGGCTACGAACTGCGGGCTTCGTTGGTCGACTTGCGGTCGGGCCGTTCGATCACGGCCTCGCCGATGCCGTTCGAAGCCGTGTTCGACGCACCGCTCGACGAGTTGTTCGCGTCGAGGCCCTGAACGCG
>JAUIME010000502.1 GCA_030433195.1 bacterium | reverse complement strand
TGGCAGTATGGCGGCGTCGAGTACGTCGCAGTTGCCACCGAGACCGATCGAGATCCTGAAGATGAAGTCGACGTGGGGTCCTCAGTCAAGAGTCGTCGACACGGACACGAAGCGCGTCTGGGTCGATTGGGACGGATTCACGAAGAACGTCTTCGTCTACCGTTCATCGCGCGCCGATTCGACCGAAACTTGGTCGGAGACCGAAGTCCAACAAGAGTCGACTTCCTTCACGATCACGGACGTCGTGGCAATGTGCGGAACGGATCCCGAGCGGTTGCAATGTCTGTACGTCTCCGGATTCCACTGGGGCATTCCGGCGCAGTCGACGATCGAGAAATGGACGTTCGCCGCATCTTCGGGCTTGAACGCCAACGACCCACCGTCGATCTCGAAGTCGGTCATCTACCTCGGCTCACTGAGCGGAGTCGTCAGCAACATCGCCGTCGATCGCCAGGAACGCCGCGCTTTCGTACTCACTTGGGAAGACAACGAGCTCTACGAAATCGCACTTCCCGGCGGCTCCCCCACGTCGATCGCGAGCCAAACGACCGTACCCGAGCTCGCACACCAACGCTCGATCTTCTATCGGCGACACGTGACCGAGGGCCCCAAGTACATGTTGTCGAGCATGGGAGGCAACAACCACTCGATTCGCGTCTACTCGGATGCTCGTACGATCCTGTTGAGCGATACGAACGACGATGGAACGATCGACACCGTGGAATACCTCACGGATCAGGCCTGGCAGAGCCGCGGCTATGATGATCCAAGTGTTTGGATCGAAGGTCCCTGTGATTGACGTGACGCGGCACAAGCCCCCGAGACGGAAGGTCGGATGAGCACGCCGAAGACCCCCGAGGCGATGCTCGCCATCGCGATCGAAGAAGCGAGGGCCGGGCTCGCCGAAGGCGGGATCCCGATCGGCGCGGCGTTGTTCGCAGCCGACGGAACACTCCTCGGGCGCGGCCACAACCGCCGCGTCCAAGACGACGACCCCTCGATGCACGCCGAGACGAGCGCCTTCCGCAACGCCGGCCGGCAGCGCGACTACCGCACCACGACCATGGCGACGACGCTCGCCCCCTGCTGGTACTGCAGCGGACTCGTGCGGCAATTCGGGATCGGGACCGTCATCGTCGGCGAGTCGGTCAACTTCGACGGCGGCGCCGCATGGCTCGCCGAGAACGGCGTGCGCATCGTCGACCTGCGATCCGACGAATGCATCGAAATGCTCGCCACCTTCATTCGTGACAACCCGAGCCTCTGGCACGAAGACATCGGCGAGACCGACGACTGATCGTTCGCGGCGAGTCGATCATCGTACGGGCACGAGCTCGATCTCGCGCTCGACGTCTTCTCCCTTCGCCACGCGAACCTCGAACGGCGGCACGAGCTCGTAGCCGGACACTCGCGGAATCGTGATGCGATAAAGCCCGGGAGACGGAACGCGAACGCTCGACGAGCTCCACGACACGACGCGACCCCCGGGTTCGAGCACCTCGACGTCGTACATGGTCCCGGAATCGATGGGAATTCGCGTCTCCTCGTGCTTCAGCACGAACGAGATCTTCGAGATTGCTTGGACCTCGAGCGTGAGGTCGTTCGACCCTTCCGAGAGCGCGAAGCTCCGAGACGCCCGGTAGCGGCCGTCGTAATCGACCTCGATCAGACGTTGCGAGGCGCAGAACTCGAATCGATTCCTACCCGCGACCCGCGCGACACGCTTCGAAACCACGCCCCCCGAGCCGAAGATCTGCTTGGGGACCCAGCTCAGCTCCCCCTCCATGACGGGAGCCCCCGTCCCCTTCTCGACGACCGACAGCACGACGTACACCGGCTCGGGCAGCCGGACGAGGTGGTCGATCGGTTCTCCTTCGGCGACCTCGATTCGCGCGGGGAACTCATGAAGGCCGATGTCGGCCTTGTAACGCCCCGGTTCGAGTTCGACGGGCTCGTACTCGAAAACGAAGTCGTCACCCTCTCGACGGACATCGTCCGCGCGAACCCAATAACGACCTCGTCCCCCTGTGGCTGTCGGTCCCTCCAGCTCGAGCGCAACGCTCTGCATGCTCTGTTCGATCGAAGTCTCATGGCAATGCTGCCAGGCGACGGGGCAACGAACCGTGAGGGCGAGCTTCGTGAGCGCCGGAACCTCAGGGGCGTGCCATGCGAGGAGGATCTCCCGCCGCTCGCCGGCCTCGACTCGCACCGTCTTCTCTGCGAAGACCTTCGGCTCGCGGAACCACTCCCCGAGTTCGACGCGCACGCGATAGGTCCTCGGCGTCAACCCATCGAGGTCGATGACGTCGCGGCTCCCGACGGGCACTTCCAGCATCGGCGAGCCCACGAAATCCGCTCCTTGCACCTTGTCGAAGAGGCCCACGATGGCCGCGGTCGAATCGTCACCCCGAAGTACCGACTCGAAGCCGTCGAGAATGATGGCTTGTTCGGGGGGGACTGACTCTCGCGCCATCTCGATCTGGGCCAGCAGATCCGAAATCTCGTCCGGAGATGCCGCTTGCAGCGCACTCCGCACATCCTCGACGTCCAGGTCGTTCGACGTGTCCCTCTTCGCGTAGAGGCGCACGACGGCGCGCGGGGTTTCGCCCTCACTGTTCAAGCGAATCCTGAGCGTTCCCCCCGGGTCGAGTTCGACGATACGCTCGCCTCCCGCCTGCGTGAGCTTGATGGGCCGCCACGCATACCCAGGACAACCGACGAGAACCGTACGACCCAACCGGTGCTCCCCCGCGCCGACTTCGATCGGCGAGGCCGCCGCTGCCGCGATCACGAGATCATGGAGCACGCCGGGGTGCTCGTGACCGGCGAACTTGCGATCGTTGCGCTCACGGATCTCGACATCGTCGAGCGCAGCCTTCGTCGTCGCATCCAGCACGTGCAACAACGTCGGCAGACACCAGCGCGCACGCACCACCACGGGCTCGCCCGGCACGACCTCGACCGGGTCGCGCGGATCGCCTTCGCGGACTGCGAGGCGCCCTCCGAGGTCGATCTCGCGGATCGTCACCTCTCGAACGCTATCGATGTGCGTGGCACGAACGGCAACGCTCCACCCGCCGTTCACCACCGCAACCGTGCGCATCAGGCTGAAGCCGCCCGAATCCGCCGATCGCAACGTGACCTTCATTGTCCCCGACTCGGATCGCGACTCGACGCCCTCCTCGTCGACGACAACGAGCCGGCCCCGAAGGTCTTCGGTCGGATGAGCGAACTCCGGACCGGCCTCCTTCTCGCCAGTCTCCGGCGCCGTCGTGAAATCGGTCGCTTCGACGTCGACTTCGTCCTCCATTCTTGCGTCGGCCGGGTCTGCGCCGGAGGCCGCTGCATCGGAGGCGTCGATGGATGACGAACGACCATTGGCAGTCTCAACGATCGCGGATCGCTTCTCGCGAACACGATCGTCCGAACCCCGCGTCAACATCCAAACAGCCAACCCCGCGACCGTTACGAAGACGACCACAAGCGGAATCCAGCGCTTCATCTCGAGATCCTCGTCAGGGGCGCGGTTCTCGCGCCAATCTGCGGCCGCGGCCGAGGGTCCCGACGAACGCTCCGTCCCGCACCGCGATTTCGCCGCGCACCGTGACGACATGCGGTCGCCCTTCGATCGCGACGCCTTCGAATGCACTGTAGTCGACGGCGAGCTGATGATCGGCCGCCCGGATCGTGCCGCGGTAGTCAGGGTCGTAGACGACGAGGTCGGCATCCGCGCCGACTTGGATCGTCCCCTTGCGTGGGAACAACCCGAAGATCTTCGCGGCCTGCGTGCTCGCACAGTCGACGAACCGATGCAGATCGATCCGGCCCGCCCCTACGCCGTAGGTGTAGAGCAAATTCACCCGATCTTCGAGCGAGGGGATGCCGTTGGGGATCTTCGTGAAGTCGTCCTTGCCCATCGGCTTCTGCGTCTCGAAGTCGAACGGGGCGTGGTCGGTCGCGAGCGTGCTCACGAATCGTTGGTCGAGCGCGTTCCAGAGGACGTCCTGCTGGCTCTTGTCGCGAAGCGGCGGCGACATGACGTACTTCGCGCCCTCGAAGCCCGGGCGCTCGGCGTAGGTCTTGTCGAGCAGCAGATATTGGATGAGCGTCTCGACGTGGACGCGGACGCCGCGCGCCTTCGCGCGCATGGCTTCGTCGAGCGCCTCCTCGCACGAGAGGTGCACGACGTAGACCTCGGCACCCGTGATCTCGGCGAACGTCATGAGATGCGCGGTGCCCTCGGCCTCGACGCGTGGCGGGCGCGACGGCTCGTGCCATTCGGGTCCCGTCTTCCCTTGGGCGACGAGCTCGGCTTGCAGCGCGGCCACGAGGTCGGCGTTCTCGCAGTGCGCGGTCACGACGACGCCGAGCTCCTTCGCGAGCTTCAGTACTCCGTACAGCGCCTCGT
>JAUIME010000501.1 GCA_030433195.1 bacterium | reverse complement strand
TCGCCGCCTCCGAAGATCGAGGAACTCGGAAACTCGTGATACAGGAAAACGGGTCGGACGCTCGAGTGAACGTACGGACTCTCGAAAGTGAAGCCAGCGGATACCGGATCGATGGTACCGTCCTCTTCGGCGGACGCCGCGCCGATCGCGACGATCCACATGAGTGCGATGATGGAAGATGCCACGAGCATCCGCTGTCCTGAGCGCTTCATGAGTGTTTCTCCTTCTGTCTCGAATCTGTGACGGCGGCGTCTCGTGTTCACGATTCCGAGACACCCCAAAGCGCGAACTCGACCTCGAGAGGCTCGACAGCGCCCCTCGAGGCGGGTAGCGAGGTCCGCCGACCGAGGGACGCGCATCGCGCGGGGGCCTTGGACGCAAGCGGCGGGCCAGGGAATCTCGTCGGGGTGCGGCGTTCGGTCGCGATCGGCATGAGCCGCGCCGGTTCGATGCGTTCGTCTGAGCGGACCCTGCGAAGCGGCTCGCGGATTGCGGACGCGCCGACCAGCCTTTGCCATCGACACCAACGAGGAAAGAACATGACCGATCGCGATCGAGAACCGCGCTTCGCCGAAGAGCTGGAAGACTTCCTGTCGAACCCGAGCGTGTATCCGGAGCCTGCGGAGTCCGTGCGGCGTATCGAGACGCACATCTCGGTGGTGTTCCTGATCGACGGGCATGTGTACAAGGCGAAGAAGCCGGTCCGCTTCCCGTTCCTCGACTACTCGACGCTCGAGAAGCGGCTCGAGGCGTGCCTCGACGAGGTTCGGCTCAACCGGCGGCTCGCTCCCGAGGTGTATCTCGGAGTGCGGCCGATCGTTCGGCAAGGCGACGGCTCGCTCGCGTTCGCCGAGCGTATCGATGTCGATGTCGAAGAGGGCATGCCGGAGACGCCGAGCGACGTCGTCGACTACTGCGTCGAGATGATGCGGCTGCCGTCCGATCGCATGATGCACGAGAAGATCGAGCGCTCGACGCTCGCGAGCGACGACGTCGAGGCGATCGTCGATCGTCTCGTCGCCTTCGAACGGATTGCGCGGCGGGGTCCGGAGGTCGATGCCGGCGCGTCGGCCGATGCGGTCGAGGCCGCGGCGCGCGAGAACTTCGAGACGCTCGACGGACTCGATCATGGTGTACCCGAGCGCGTCTTCGCGCGCGCCCGGTCGAGTCAGCTCGGGTTCTTGCGGCTCGAGCGCGATCGCTTCGAGGAGCGGATCGCGGCCGGTCGCGTGCGCGAGGGACACGGCGATCTGCGGCCCGAACACGTGTGTTGTCTCGAACCGCCCGCGGTGTTCGATTGCGTCGAGTTCTCGCTCGACTTCCGTTCGTCGGATGTCGTGCACGAACTCGCGTTCCTGGCGATGGAGTGCGAGTTGCTCGGAGCGCGCGAAGTGGCGGAGCAACTGCGGGCCGCGTATCTCGAACGCACCGACGACGACGCGCCGCTCGCTCTGTTTCGCTTCTACGAGGCGTACTGCGCGATGGTGCGCGCGAAGGTCGATGCGTTGCGGGCCGAGCAGGCGCGCGAGAAGGGTGAGGATGTTACGCCGCTCCTGCATCGCGTGCGGCGGTACTTGCAGCTCGCGGCGTACTACGCGCTCGACTTCCATCGTCCGCTCGTCGTGCTCGTCATGGGGACGTCGGGATCGGGCAAGAGCACCGTGGCGAACGGGATCGCGGAGCGCCTCGGCGCGACGATCCTGGCGTCGGACGCGATTCGGCGTGAGCTTTACGGCGAGCCGTCCGAGACGGACGAGGCGTCGGGCTACGGCGAAGGGCTGTACACGCCCGAGCGCGTCGCATCGGTGTACGACGCGCTGCTCGATCGGGCGCGAGCGCGGATCGACGAGTCGGTGACCGTGGTGCTCGACGCGACCTTCCGCGACGCGAAGCGCCGGGACGATGTGCGCGCGCTCGCGCACGACATGGGCGCCGAGCTCGTGGTGTTGTGGTGTCGGTGCCCGGCGAAGACCGCGCGCGCCCGGATCGCGCGGCGTCTCGAGAGCGGCGACGGGCAATCCGACGCACGCCCCGAGCACGTCGAGCGGCAACTCGCCGAGCTCGACGCCGATCCGGACCGCCTCGACCTCGACGTGCAGACGGTCGACACGAGCGGCACGGTCGCGCAGTCGATCGCGCATGCCGAACGCGCGCTGCGAGATGCGGTGCATCTTCTGCATCGCGACCCCTGACCCGTAGCGCACTCCTTCGATCTCGGTCTTGCATCCCGCGAGAGAAGCGGCACAATCGCGGCGGGCGGGTGCGCCGCCCTCGTCGATTGCTTTCGGAACCGGGAAACGGGAGGGGTGTCATGGCGAAGGTGAAGCTCTACTACGCGACCAATCGCAAGCATCGTGGGCGGGATCGTTGGCGGCCGAGCGGGTACGGGACCGAGTTCAGCTCGGACGGCATGGAGAACCTGCGCTTCGGCAAGGTCGACGTCGAAGTCGATCGCGACAAGATTCGGCGCTATCTGCGACGCGACACGGGATTCGGAACGGGATCCGGCGAGGCGCTCACGAAGTACCTGACGGGCCGTGCGCGGTCGCGCCAAGCGACGACGATCCGCGCGTTCAAGGAATCGCTCGTCGCGACGCGCTCCGATCAGAATCAGCCTTCCGACGCGAAGTACGGCTCGAAGGCGATGTTCGCCGAGCTGCGCGAACTGATGATGAAGTGCCGTGACGTCGTCGTGTACGTGCATGGCTTCAACGTGTCGTGGGTCGATGCCGTCGGCTCGGCGCTCGCGCTCCAAGAGATGCTGAATCTCGCGACCCCGAGCGGCGAGCCCGAGATCGTCGTCGTGATGTTCACGTGGCCCTCGAACGGGCAGGCGCTGCCGTTCGTTTCGTACAAGTCCGATCGTGCGGATGCGGCGGCCTCGGGCGGCGCGCTCGGTCGCGCGCTGCTCAAGCTGCGCGATTTTCTCTCGAAGCTCGTGGCGCCCCCGGGCAGCGGTGACGACGACGAAGCGTGCGGTCGCGAGCTGCACCTTCTGTGTCACTCGATGGGGAACTACGTGCTGCAGTCGGCGCTCCATCGACTCGCGGCGTTCACCGCGGGACGTGCGATGCCGCGCATCTTCCAGCACGTGTTCTTGTGTGCCGCCGACGTCGACGACGAGGTGCTCGAGCTCGAAGGGCCGATGGGGCGATTGCACGAGATCGGGCGCTCGGTGACCGTCTACCACAACCGCGGCGACGTGGCGTTGCACGTGTCGGACTACACGAAGGGCAATCCCGATCGACTCGGGACGTCGGGTGCTGCGCGACCTGTGGCCGTCCACTCGAAGATCCATCAAGTCGACTGCTCGAAAGTCGTGACGGGGCTCGTCGAGCACAGTTACTATCTGTGCGGCAACGCGAATCTCGACATCCGGCAGAGTCTCGTCGGTGCGGCGCAGGAGGATCCGGCGCGGCCGCGCATGAGCGACCTGCGCGGACGGAACCTGTGGACATTGCGGTGAGTGAATCGGCGCGAATACGCGGTGAGGTGTCTCGATGAGGAAGGGACGGACGGATGAAGCAAGGGCTCGTGCGATCCCGGCATGGCCGGTTGCGCTGCTGCCGGGCGTGTGGCTGCTGGGCGTGTGCTTGGGGGTTGGAGCGTTGTGCGCGAGCAGTGCGGTGAGCGCCGAGAATGCCGCGGGTCCGGAGCGGGAGTACGCGCCGCGCGTCGGGGAGCCTCATCCGCCGCTCGAGTTGCCGTCGATCGAGCAAGGTCGGAACGTGCGGCTGTCGGACTATCGCGGCAAGAAGGTGCTCTTGATTCACTTCGCGTCGTGGTGAGCGGGTTGTCGACGTGAGGTGCCGGTCTGGCACCGCGAACTCGCGCCGCGCATCGCAGCAGGAGACGTTGTCGTCCTCGGCGTCATTCAGGAGCAGCATGCGGATCGTTGCCGTTTGTTCCTGCAGTGGCAGGGCATCGACTGGACGATTCTGCACGACCCGATCAACCGCGTCGGGTTGAAGGTCGTGCCCTGGCCCATCGGAATCGACGAGCACGGGATCGTCCGCGTGCGGCGCGCCGATCCGCGTACGTTCGCGAGCGAGTTTCTCGACCTGACGTTCGACGCTCCCGAAGGCACCGACGATCGTTCGACGCTCCCATCCGACGAAAGAACGACAGAAGAAGTCACGAACCGACCGGACGCGGCCCCGATCGCGCGGGCGGACGCGGTGCTGCTCGGCGCCGAGATGCCTGCGATCGAGTCGGCGATCGCGAGCTACGCGAATGCACGGAAGAAGGCTCCGAACGACGCGTCGCTGCCTTTTCGAACGGGTGTCGCGTATCGGATGCGGTACGACAGTGCCGAGCGTCGTCCCGGCGATTTCCAAGCGGCCGTCGATGCGTGGGCGGCGGCGCTCGCGATCGAGCCGAATCACTACATCTACCGGCGGCGGAGCCAGCA
>JAUIME010000500.1 GCA_030433195.1 bacterium | reverse complement strand
GGCGCCCTTGACGCGGGCGACCGGAGCCGGCGGCGACGCCGACCCCATCGGGATCGGCTTGGTCAGCAGACTCGTCGCAAGCGAACTGCTGAACGCCGCGAGCATGCCGCTGCCGATCGGTGAGTGCGACTCCATCGTGATGCCCGAATCATCGCTCGACATGACGGCGACCATCGGGAACACGTGCTTGGTGAGGGTTTCCACGCTCGGGATCGCGGTCACGTCGAAACGCTTGTTTTCCGGCAAGTTCTGCATCGTCGATTGGAGGTACGGAATCGACGCGTTGTAGGCGAACTCGATCAGCCGAGCGAGGTCGATGTAGAGGATGCTGCCCGTACGTTTGGATTCTCCGTTGACCGTGGCGATCGACTTGCGAAAGGCACTCGACGTGGCGAGGTTCTTTCCCGACGCACGCCGCGTCAGCGCCGAGCGCACGGACTGTGGCGTGAAGCCGATCAACACGTAATCGTCGGTAACGCAGTAGTGCGGCTGCAGGAAGCTCCAGAGGAACCCCCCTACCGCAGTTCGCTGACGGCGAACCGTCTCGTTGCCGGAGCCATCGGAGGCCGACGGCTTGGACGAAATCACGGCGTGAACGATCCGCCGGCCGTCGCCGAGGTCGGCGGCGCGCGTCGACAAGTTGGGGATGGCCTCCACGACTCGATCGATCTTGTCGGCGATCTTCGGGTCCTTCTTGCGATCGATCCCGATCGCGCAGAGAACGTCGGGAGCAAAGCCGAACCCGCCGAGTCGCGCCGAGACGGCGATCTCGCCCGTGGCCGCGGGAAGCAGATCCTTCTCGAGGGACACGCCGGTGCGCGCTTCGAACGCCGCGAGCTTGGCCTCGTAGGACCGGAGTGCCGCCGGTTGCAGAGTTCGATACATCGTCAGCATCGATCGATACACGGTACCGATGTCGTAGTGAAGATTCGAGAACAGGATCGACTCGGGAGCTGCGTAGGTCGTCGCGTGCTTGGCGCTCGCGGTGAGACTCCAGGTCTGGAGCATCCCCCGGCGAGGAGCCGGTGCGTCGAAGTAGTAACGCTCGCGAAGTCCGCCGTCTTGCGCATCGACGCCGAACCCGATCGCGCGCAGTCCGTCGAAGCCCGTCGCGTGAATCGAGGCGCTCGCCGTTCTCGGAAGCGTCGCGAGGATTCCCTCGACGTTGATGAAGCCGCGGACGAACGAACGCTGCCCCAGGGCCGCGTTCACCCGTCGGTACGTCTCCGATTCGAGAAGGCCGTTCGCGAGCGCGCCCTTCTCGCGTTGTCGAATGACTTCGCGCAAGAAGCCCTCGCTCGTCGACAGAAACAATCGATCGTCGATCACACGATACACGACTTCGATGGTGAAACGTGCGGTCGGTCCCTGGGGACGCGGTTCGTCGAGCTCGACTACGACGAAGTCGATCGTACCCTGCGACTGAGCCTTCACGGCCGCGAAGGACACGTCGAGGATGTTGCGCATGAAGTCGAGCATCCCTTCAGGCTCGTCGCTCTGGAACTGCCAGAGCATCTCGGGGTAGGACGAGCGTGCTCGTGCGAACGAGCGGAGCGCGAAGCAACCCGACTTGGCATCGACTCCCGTCGGCAGCTTGTCCGGGTCGAACATCCACGCTGGGAACTCGGGTGAAAGCTTGGCGAGTTCTTTGAAGAACTTCTGCATCTCGGGTTCTTCGCAGGTCTGCGCGATGGCCGAGGTGCGCGAGGGCGCTTTCGGGGTCGTCCACTCGACGAACACCGGCGTGCTCGCGGGAAGCGCGCCGGCGAGCGAGTTCGGTGTCGCCGCCGCAGGCGCCGCGGCCCCTCCCGCGACGGCAGGCTGCTTGGCGCACGCCGTCACGGTGAAGCTCGGGCCGAGCACGAGGACGATCGCAGCGACGATTCTCGTCACGGCGCGACGCGCGGGCAAGCTCGTGCCGGGAACGCGCGCGGCGATCGGACGGCGGCCACGACGTGCCGCGTGCCGTTCGAATGTCGGCGAAGCGGTCAGGGGGACCATGTTCGATTTCCTGTCTCTTCCACACGACCGAACGGCCGAGTTGTTCGGACACACTGCAAAGCGAGGACCCACCGGATTCGAATCGAGAGCGATCGAGCACCTTTTGTAAGTCGTTGGATCATCATGACATCGAGTGATCGATGAGACGGTCGCGACCCTCTCGACTCGGGCGGGATCCGCGTGTTTGGGCGAATCTTGCACAGACGGAACTGCCGAGTTTCGGGGGCTTCCGCTCTCATGTCTCGTCTTCGAATCGTTTGAGCTTGTCGTAGAACGTCCGCCGCGGGATGCCGAGGACCTCGGCCGCGCGCGACTTGTGACCGTCGCATGCGCGCAGGGTCTTCTCGATGATCTCGCGCTCGAGATCTTGCATCGACTTGCCTCCGAGCCGGATCGCATCGTCTCCCCCGCTCGGTTGCAGGGAACTGTTGCCGCTGAGAGCGGATGCCGCGAGCGCCCGATCGATCGTGTCGTGCTGACAGAGCGTCGCCATGCATCGGATTTCGTTCTCGAGCTCGCGGACGTTGCCCGGCCAGGTGTGTCGGCACAAGACGTCGGTGACGCCTTCCTCGAGCTTCGGGATCGGGCGATCGTTCGTGCGCGCGAACTCCGAGAGGAAGTGATCGACGAGACTCGGGATGTCTTCTCGGCGCTCCCGGAGCGGCGGCAGTTCGATGATGACGCCCTTCAATCGGTAGAAGAGGTCGGCGCGGAACTCCCCTTCTTCGACCATACGATGGAGGTCGCGATTCGTGGCGGAGATCACCCGCACGTCGACGGAGATCGTCTCTTCGGAACCGACCTTTCGGAACTCGCCCTCTTGCAGCGCGCGAAGCAACCGCTTCTGAAGGGAGAGCTCCATCTCCCCGATTTCGTCGAGGAAGAGCGTGCCGCGGTGCGCCTGCTCGAGCAAGCCTTCGCGATCGCGGTCGGCACCCGTGAACGCGCCGCGCACAAAACCGAAGACCTCGCTTTCCATGAGCGATTCGGGGATCGCGCCGCAGTTCTCGGAGACGAACGGTGCGTCGCGGCGTCGTCCGTGCTTGTGGATGATCCGCGCGACGAGCTCCTTTCCCGTACCGCTCTCGCCGAGGACGATCACGGGGAGGTCGGAGTCGATCACGCGATCGAGCAATCGGAACACCGTACGCATCGCGGGCGACGCGCCGATGATCTCGCGATAGTCGTATCGATAGGTCGCGGGGGTTTCCTGGTCACGGAGCCGCTCGCGAATCGCGTCGATCTCGCGTTCTTGCGTCGCCACCTTCGTGCGTAGCTCCGCGTTGAGTCGTTCGAGTTCGCGATTGGCCTTCGAATTCTCCTCGTGAAGCCGCGCGTTCTCGATCGCGATGGCCGCATGATCGTTGAGCATGTCGATGAGCCACAGGTCTTCCTCGCGGAAGTTCCCGCGCTGGAACCGATGGTCGAGGTACAGCACGCCGATGACGGCATCCTTCAATCGGAACGGCACGCACAATACGGAACGCAGCTTGAGATCCGACACGCTGGCGAAGGCGCTGAGTCCCTTCTCGGCCTGCGCGTCGTTGGTCAACGTGGCTTCGCCGGATTCGCGAACGCGCTCGACGATCGAATGGCTGATCTTGAACGACGGGCGACGCACCTCTTCGCGATCCATGTTTCGCGCGACGACGATGCGATCGTTGTCTTCGTGGGTCAGGATGATGAAACCGCGTTCGGCGTCCGTCAGGTCGATGACGCTGTCCATGATGAGTTTCAAGAGCTTGTCGAGGTGGAGCTCGGAGTTGAGCGCCTTCGAGATCTCCGTGAGCTTCGCGAGTCGCACGGCGTCAGGAGAGTCGGCTCTTGGCGGACGAGGCCGGAACATGGGTAGACCTTGCGCGGCGGACCTAGGGAGTTGTCCTTGACGATCGGGCGGTCGAGGGCGAGCCTCGAGACGCCGGAACCTCTTCTCTGGAAAACGGATAAGCGCCAATCGTAGCACGCCCGGCTCGGGCGGCGCGAGCGTCGGTGCGCCGTCGGCTCGCGTGAAAAAAACACGCCCTCGGACGGAAGTTTCGGCGAGCTGTGTCGTATGCCGAAAGGAGGTTGCCGGCGCAATCCCCTCCAAGAATTCGGGTGCCGGCTCGTAAGATTCTAGCAGTTGGATGTTTAGCTCTCTTTTGAGAGTCTACAGGAGGGTTGGCGGGTCCGCGGTGGCCTCGGCGACGTGCGTCGGCCGACCGTGACCGGCGAGTTCGGATGGCGTCGATTGCCGATACGGCAACGAGATGCAACGCTGGGCTCGTCGTCAGCACTCCGGAGACGGCACCCGGAACCGGGCCGCGCTCCACGATCGGATCAGGACGAGAGAGGCACGCTCGCGCCGGGCTCGAGGCCCGCGCATCCGGCGTCCGTGCAACGAGTCGGGACGAGAGGCAGGTCGCGCTTTGGA
>JAUIME010000499.1 GCA_030433195.1 bacterium | reverse complement strand
GGCTGACGATCTCGATTTGACCGAGCGCGAGCTCGCGCAGCGCGGCTCGAACGTCGTCGAGCGAGACGGCGCAGACGTCGCAAAGATCCTGCGTCACCACGACGTCGGGTCGTAGCTCTCGGAGACGGTCGAGCTCGATCTCGTACACGGCGATGGCGTCGGCGAGAATCTCGCGCACGGCTCGATCGATCGCCCCGCTCGGCTTCGGCAGGGCGCGGCGCGTCCGCGTGAGAATCGGCAGGCTCTCGACCCCCGGCGGGAAGTCGCATTCGTGGGACACCCCGACGAGGTCGTCCCGTGCCCCGACGACGGCAACGATCTCGGTGGCGGACGGCAGGAGCGAAGCAACGCGCATGGGAGAGCACCTCGAAGGGTCGACTTCGGAAGGCTGTCAGCGTAGTTCACGGGCCTTCGCTCGGCCACCTCGGGTCCCCTGCCCCGACGAAAGACCAGAGCCCCACGCGCCCCCGGCACGACCCGCATCGGGACTCCGCCGGTCGCGACGCAGAATTCGACTCGCCGTCGAATTAACTGAACCTGATAAACAAAAAGGCCTTACGGGTGTTTGTTTTAATGTTCAATCACTTCGACTTGACACCAACCATTCGACTTTTGTTCCCTGCGCTCGTTCGGCAGCCCCAACCCCCGAACGCACGACCGTCCTACGACGCGCATTCGCGCAGGTCGAACTCACGCAACCCGCGCCGGCAACACCGTCACCGGCCGGAATCTACAAATCGAAAGGAGATTCGATGTTGCAACGCATCGGTTTCTCGACCCTCTGTGTGCTTCTCGCGACCGCGAGCTTTGCCGTCGCGCAGCCTGACGCAACGGCTGACTGGACCTACGAATACCCGGACATCGCCGCCGACTTCGAGCGCGCCGGCGAGAACGCCGGGCGTGCTTCGCTCGGCGCCATTCCCGGAATCAAGCGTAGCGCGCCGATCACCACGACCGGGGCGCCGTTCTACACGGGCGCGACGGAGATCGTCCCCGCAGGCGCCGTCCTCGGAATGAACGAGCGCTTCGCCGTCCTCGACTTCGTCTCGAACCCGTCCCCGGCGCACGACATCCACCTGTTCGACGAAGACCTGAATCAGGTCGGAACGATCCAGGTCGTGCTCATCGGCTCTCACTGCACGGGCCTCGCGTGGGACACCGCCTCGCAGACCTTCTGGGTCTCGGATTTCCTCGCGTTCCCGAGTCCTGCCATCCGCGAGTTCGACATCTCCGGCTTCGCGACCGGCAACTCGTTCGCGTTCTGTGACACCTTCCCGGCGAGCGGCATTACGATCGACAACAGCTTCGGTCGGCGCATCCTCTACGCCTACGAAGGCGGGACCGACACGATTCGCGCTTGGGACCTCGACGCCGACGCCGAAGTGACCGAGTTCCCGGGTGCCGGCTGCTCGGGCACTTGCACGCGCATCCCGAACCCGGACGGCACCGACAGCGAAGGCTTCGGCCTGTCGACCGCTGCCGATCCCGGTCGCTGCGCGGGCGGCTCGCTCGTCCTCGCGGGTGGCGCGGACAGCATCACGACGCTCGCGCAAGTCGGCTACGCATCGGATCCGCTCACGTGCCCGACGCCGGTCTCGTCCTGTTTCAACTGCGACCTGTTCACGCCGCTTGCCGCGGCCGGTGAGTTCGTCCCGCAGGGGATCGTCGAGTTCCTCGATTCGACCACGGGCGATCGCGATCTCTTCGTCGTCGGTGCCGGTACGAACAGTGTCTACGTGCTCGATTGCGCGATCGGAATCGGCGATTGCCAGAACATCGACGCCGAAGCCGCGACGCTCTACGTGAACGGCGTGCAGGGCGGCTCGGACTTCGCCGTCGAGGTGACCGACGGCCTGCCGATCGCCGCGTCGATCCAGAAGCCCGGGGGAGCCGGCAACGGCAAGTTCGTCATGCACCTCGATGCAGGTGCCCCGAACGCCTCGACGGTGACCTCGCTCGTCGACCTCGGCGACTCGTGCTTCCCGTTCATCGCGCCCACGTCGGATGCCGTCTGGAACAACGTCGGAAAGACGGGACAGGTCGGCGCGAGCATGTACTTCGGCACGATGATCGACGATCCCGAACGAGCCGACACGTTCTTCTTGCTCTTGCCATCGGGCGATGCGGCCAACCTCCCGATCGGGAGCACGTGGACCCTTCAGGGCGTAATCCTGAACCCGTCCTCGTCGAGCACACGCGGCGCCAGCCTGACCAACGCGATCCGAATCGACGTGCAGTAAGCGACCCACACCCCGCGAGCTGTACTCGATTCGATCGATTGCGTCCGGCGGTCGCCGCCCCTTCGACGGCGACCGCCGGCGTTCTCCGAACCGGCGCGAATCGCGAAGCCAACGCTGCGCCAGGCCCACAAAACCTGATCACGAAAGTCTATCCCGCAATGAACCTATCGCCTCTGATCTTGATGCTGGCGTCGATCGTGTCCTCGCCTGCCGCAATCGCGCCCGCCGCCGCAGACCTGAGCCATCCGCCGCTTCCCGAAGCCGTCGCCAGCTTCGGCGCCGCGGTCGTCGACGATGACCTCTACGTCTACGGCGGCCACATCGGACGTGCCCACCGCCACTCTCGCGAGAACCTCGCCAGCGGCTTCTATCGGCTCGACCTCTCCGAGCGAGACGAGTGGGAATCGCTGCCGATGCAGACGCAGATGCAGGGGCTCGCGCTCGTCGCGCACGACGGCTTCGTGTATCGAATCGGTGGGCTGCGCGCACACAACGAACCGGACGAGCTCGAAGATCTCGAGTCCGTCGCCGAGGTCGCGCGCTTCGACGTCCGCACCGGCACCTGGGAGTCGTTGCCGCCCCTTCCCGAACCTCGCTCGTCGCACGACGCCGTGGTCTACGACGACAAGCTCTACGTGATCGGCGGCTGGACGCTTCTCGGTGACGGCGACACCGACGAAACGCGATGGCTCGATACGGCCTGGGTCGCCGACCTGCGTGCTGACACCTTCGTGTGGTCGCCGGTTCCCGAACCGCCCTTCCGGCGTCGCGCTCTCGCGACCGCGGCAGCGAACGGCGTTCTCGTGGTGATCGGCGGAATCGACGACGAGGGCCATGCCTCTCGCGCGGTCGACCTGTTCGACGTCGAATCGGGGACTTGGTCGCAGGGGCCCGAGTTTCCGATCGGCGGTCGCTTGAAGGCTTTCGGCGCCTCCGCTTTCGGGATCGGATCCCGCATCTTCGCGAGCTCCGCCGAAGGTCGGGTCGTCGAGCTGCTGCCGGGCGAAGACGACTGGGTCGAGACCGGAGTCGAACTGCAAACTCCGCGCTTCTTCCACCGCCTCCTCGCGCACGAGGATCGACGCATGCTGTTCGTCGGAGGCGCCGGAAAGGAAACGGGACACCTCTCCTGTATCGAGACCTACCCCGTCGAAACGCAAGACCGCACGCGGCCACGCCCCGCCCACACCGAGACCAAGATCGAAGCGACGATCGAATCGCCCCTCCGATCCGAGTTCGGCGAGTCGACCACGCCGGCCAGCGGCGATGCCTCGGTCTGCCCCGGCTCCCGCGGCGACGAAACGAGCTGCACGTCGGCCGTCGCGCTTCCCGACCCGTGGGAAGAGAACACGATCCACGAAGTCCGCGGGTCCGAGCAGTCGCGTGTCGGGATCGGCCGTCGGCCGGCGTGACGAACTCGAACTCCAATGCGATGACGATGGGGAGCGCAGGACGCACGATGCACGACGCGACGGCACGCGCCAATCGAACGGTCCGCTCGGCAAGGTCGATCCTTCGGGTCATCGTCGTCGCGATCGCGATGATCGCCGGGCCCGCAGCGGCCGACACGATCTACGTCGAACGTGAAGCGCCGCAAGGCGGTGACGGCTCGCACGAGCGACCGCTTCGGAGCATCCAAGAAGCGATCCGGCGCAGCCGCGACGGTGACGTGATCCTCGTCGGTCCCGGGGAGTACGAAGAGCGCCTCCGCTTCCTCGGCCGGCAAGTCGAAGTGCGGAGCACCGACGGCGCGGATACGACGACGCTCGACGGTGCGCGCGACGGCTCCGTGGTTCGGTTCGTCGATGGAGAGACCCGCGGGACGATCCTCGCGGGCTTCACGATCCGACGCGGTACCGGCGAGCCGAGCGCCGCTGGGCTCGCGGGTGGCGGCATCCTCGTCGTCGACGCCTCCCCTACTCTCCGCCGGCTTCGGCTCGAGTTCAACGGCGCCGACGTCGGTGCGGGCCTCGCAGCGTTCGGTGGATCGCCCCGACTGTTCGATTGCGACATCGTCTCGAACGAGAGCCGTTTCACGGGAGGTGGCTTCTTCTTCGAAGCCGCGGAACCGATCGTCGAACAGTGCCGCTTGCACTCCAACCGCGCCATCGGCGCGCGCAACTTCCCGACGGGTGGCGCTGTCCACTGCGTGTCCGGTCGCCTCGAAATGCACGGTTGCGACGTCGAC
>JAUIME010000005.1 GCA_030433195.1 bacterium | reverse complement strand
AGAGCTACGACGAGCGCAGTCGCTACAACAAGTCTCGTCTTCAGACGCTGGTTCGCTACGGTGACGAAGAGAATGCGGTCGACTCGACTGTGATCGATGCGTTCATCTTGCTCGCGAACGAAGACCTCGCCCTCATTCGCGCGAATGCGAACGCGAAGACGTTCCGGTCGACGACCCCGGAGCGTAAGTTCACAGCGACAGTCGGCGGCAGGGTCGTGACGACCGAAGCCGAGATTCGCGAGGGAACCATCGAGGGAGTCGGCAGCGTCCGGTCGTACATGGTTCCCATTCGCGATGTCGCGGGCGACGTGACGCATCGTGTTTACGTCTTCCTCTCGAAGGCCAAGATCGACGAGCAACTCTTCGGACTCGGACTGAAGACCATCGTGAGCACGCTCATCGTGCTGTTGGTGGGTGGCGGCGGCTGCTACTTCCTCGCGCGCCGCATGACGTCGCCGATCATGGAGCTCGTGCATGACGCCGATGCGGTAGCTTCAGGTGAGAAGCACCATCGATCGCACGTTCACACTCGCGACGAGATCGGATTGCTCGCTCGTACGATGGACGCGATGGTTCGTCGACTCGATGAGACCGTGCGTGAAGAGAAAGACGCGGCGCTCGCGAGCGATCTGCATCACGAGATGCATCCCGAGGCAATTCCGCTCGTCGAAGGCTTCGATCTCGACGTTCTGCGGAAGTTCACGACGGATATCGACGGCGCGTACTACGACTTCCTCGATCTTCCGGGTGGATACACGGCCCTCGTCGTCGCGCAATCCAGTGAGAAGGGCGTCACCGCGGCACTCCACACGTTGATGGTCGGAACGCTGCTGCGTGTCGAAGCGCACAAGTCGTCGGATCCTGCGGAGATCCTCGCGGGGGTGAACAAGGCCGTTCACGACGACGTGCGTGAGGGGACTCACGTGTCGGCCGTCATGGCCGTCGTGAAGTCCGGATCCCTCGATGTTTCGTGTGCGGGGGCAGGCGAGCTGCCGCTCTACGTGCTGCGAGCCGCGTCAGGTGAATCGCAAGAGATCGACGGGCGGGGAGAATCGCTCGGAATCGCTCCGGAGTCGGCGTTCCAGACGACGACAGTGCGTCTCGACAAGGGAGACCGAATCGTCCTCGGCAACGGCGGCATCGAGCGCCTGGCGAACAAGTCGGGCGCGCAACTCGGCCGGGATCGATGGTTGGAGATCGCGAAGGCGGCGAACACCGTTGGCGTCGAGGATTTCCGTCGCGAGGTCCGCAAGCAGCTCAACGACTTCCTCGGGGATGCGAAGGTCAAAGAAGACATCATCATGATGACGGCAGGCGTCGAGTCGTGATGCGGGTCCGTTCGACATCGCGAGTCGCCAGGTGGTTGCCGAGGGCCGTGACTCGTGTTCATCGTGTCGGCGACTCTGCTTTGGCAGCGCCTCGGTCATCCCTTGCGGATCGAGTCGACGAGCTTCTCGGCGGCGCGCCTCGCGCCGGCGATGTTCCGCGAGGTCGGGCCGAGCTCGAGCTCGGCGAGGGGCCCCGAGACGTGAACGCGCGGGTGCCAGCGGAGTGAGGTGTCGACGATCGGATAGCCGCAACGCGCGCAGGGGGGCGAGGCGGAGTCGATCAATGAATCGATCATGGCGCCGCCCGGGCGATGTTGGGCGAATCCGGTCGCGAGCAGGACACGGTCGACTTCGAGGTCCGTGGTGGTGGTGAATCTCAGGGTGAGGCCGTCGGGCGATGTGTCGAGCGCGTCGACTTCCGTCTCGTGCCAGTGGAGTCGCTCGCGATGGATGGCTTGGCGAACGGATCGGTGGACGTCGGGGGGGACCGACCCGCGATCGACTCGATTTGATCGACGACGTCAGCTTCACGGTGGAATCGGGGCAGTTCTTCGCCGTGGTGGGGCCGAACGGTTCCGGTAAGACGACGCTTCTTCGCACGATTCTGGGTGTGGCGCAGCCGCGTCGCGGCAAGGTGCAGGTCACGGGTCGTCTGGGATATGCGCCGCAGCGAAAATCGCTCGACCCGATCTTCCCGTTCACTTCCCGTGAGGTCGTGTCTCACGGACTCTTCAACACGAAGGCGGACGAGCTTTCGGCGCAAGGGAGGATTCAGCGAACGGAGGATGCCTTGGAAAGCTGCGGCGTCCTGGGCCTCGCGGACCGTCCTTTTCGCGATCTCAGCGGCGGGCAGAAGCAGCGTGTGTTGATCGCGCGTGCGCTCGTGACTCGGCCGGAAACGCTCGTGCTCGACGAACCGACGAACGATCTCGACGTACGCGGCGAGCATGACGTCATGACGCTCGTCGACGGGCTGCATCAGTCGGGAACGACGGTGATCATGGTCAGCCACCAGCTCCATGTCCTGGCGCGGCACGCGACGCACATCGCGTTCATCCAGGATCGCCGACATCTCCTCGGCGAACGTGACGAAATGCTGACTCCGGAACGGCTCGAGGCGCTCTACGGAGTCTCCGTGGACCTTGGGACGGGCCGCCCAATGGCGCCTCCCGCATGATGAAGCTCACCGAAGCACTTTCCACGCTCGAGGGATTCGGGTGGAGCTACGTCGCGACGATCTTGATGGCCGGGGTGGTCTCCTACTTGGGGATGTTCACGGTCCTGCGTCGGATCGTGTTCACGGGCGTCGCTCTGGCGCAGGTGGCGGCTGCCGGCGTGGGGGCCGCGTTCTTCGTTGCCGATCATCCCAGGGTGTCTCCGGCGCTGGCTCGGTTTGCCGCTACGCACGGGGCGACCGTCGGTAGCTTTCTGTTGACACTCCTTGCCGCGTTCGGTGTGCGCATTCGGCCGTCCCGCGAGCGCGCCGGCGGCGATGCGATCGTGGGACTCATCTACGTGATGTCCGCCGCTGCAGCGGTGCTGCTCGTGTGGCGGAGCACGAGAGGGCTCGCCGAGTTGCGCGAGATCCTCGCGGGCGAAGTGCTGCTCGCGAGCGGTGGCGAGTTAGCGCTCCTTTGTGTCGCGCTCCTCGTCGTCGCGAGTATCCATGCGGTGAACCGAAAGCACTTTCTCCTCGTTGCGTACGACTCCGAGTTTGCGAGAACTCTCGGGATTCCCGTCGGGCGGACGGACCTGTTGTTCCTCGCGACGTTCGCGACGGCCGTGGCGTTCGCGCTGCGCGCGGGCGGACTCTTGCTCGTCTTCGCTTACCTCGTGATTCCCGCGCTGATCGGTCTGTCCCTCGGTCGTCGCCTCGGGGAGGCGACCGTGGTCGGCGTGGCTTCCGCACTCGGTGCATCCCTGTTCGGCTATCTTCTCGCGATCGTCGAGAACTTGCCGGTGGCGCAATCGATCGCGTTGGTGATGGTGGCGATCTATCTCATCGCGCAGCCCATCCGGTTGTCCAAGCCGTTGATGGCGATCGCTCGCTGGGGCTTGGTTGCCTCGGGCGCTGCCAGCCTGGCTCTCGTTCTGTGGTTTGCTCCCGGTTTGGTGCAAGGCACCGAGTGGTCGGGCGACGAAACGGTCGAAGAGACTCACGAGGCCGACGAACACATGCACACCGCAGCCGACCTCCTCGCCCGCGCCCGCGGGCATCTTCGCGGAGACGGCAGTGTTCAAGAACGCGTGGCTGCCGTGCGAACGCTCGGGGCGTTGGGGGGCGAGGAAGAGCTCACGGACCTTCTCGGAGCGATGGCCGACGACGAGTTCCTCATCGTCGAAGCGGCCAAGCACGCGCTGAGTCGCTACGCTCGGCGACCGTACGGCAGGGGGCAGATCTTGGCCAAGGCAACGGGTGACGACCCGGAGCTGGCCACTCACGCAGCGCGGGCCCTGGCGATGAACGGTGATCCGGACGGCTTCGATCTCTTGATGAACGCGTTGGGCCGCGACGACACGCCTGTCTTCCTCAAAGAGCAGGTGATCTCCGAGCTTCGCACCGTCACGGGGCAGTCCTTCGGCTTCGAGGCATTCGGCGACGACGACGCGAACGCCGCGGCCCTCGAGAAGTGGCGGACGTGGCTCGAGCAGAATCGACGGTGACGACGTCGGCGCGGGGCGCTGCGAGTCGTGCAATGAGACCACCCGCGACACACACGCCGCTGCGTCGCGCGACGTCGTACCGGATCACGACGTCGGTGCGCCCTCGCCGGGGGCCGACATGTGCTTCGAGATGTACGCGGGCTCGCCGATTCTCTCGAGGAGATCGAGCTGGAGCTCGAGCCACGACATGTGCTCTTCTTCGTCCATGACGATGCGTTCGAAGAGGGTGCGCGTGCCGATGTCGCCTGCTTCGGCCGCTTGGCGCGCCCAGACCGTGTAGGTCTCGATCGCTTCTTTCTCGTCCGCGAGGTCGGATTCGAACATCTCCCGGAGCGACTTCGCCATGTGCGGTGTCTTCGCGAGAACGAGGTTCGGCTCGCCCTTCAGGAACGTGATTCGCGAGATGTACTGGTCGGAATGCCCGAGCTCCTCGTGCATCTCTTCGCGCATCTTGGCTGCGAGTCGGTCCATGCCCCAGTCGTCTAGCACACTCGCGTGGAGTTGGTACTGGTGGGCGGCCGTCATCTCCATGGCGAGTGCGGTTTGGAGGTTCTTCAGCGTTTGTTCGCGACTCATGGCGTCTCCTCTCGGTTCGTGGCGGCAGTAGGCATCCGATGGAGAGCGAGGGCGGGGGCGGCGGGGGCTGCAATCGTGCGGGTCGCAATCGAGGGCGGCCTTGCCGCGAGCACGCGAGTCACCCGCGCTCATCCGCATCCTTAGAGGCACGAAACACGGTGGGCGTTTCCGAGATTCTCGTCGTTTCTGTGGATGCTTCGGATCAGCGCCAGCGGTCGGCTTCTTCGGGTCGTTCCCACGCTTCGTAGATCTGCGCGAGGAGCGCGCGTGCTTGACGGACCTCGCGTGCGTCCTCGCCGTTTTGGGCGAGGAGGTGGCGGTGGGCTTCGAGCGCGCGGTCCGCGGCTTCTTCGTAGCGCTCCGCACCAAGAAGCGCTCGGGCCAGGCCGATCATGGCTCGCACGGTTCGCCAGTGGTCGTCGCCGTCGAGGTCACGTTGCAGTGCGAGCGATTCGGCGAAGTGCGTTGAGGCCGCGTCGTAGTCCTCGCGACGGTAGGCGCAGCGCGCGGCCTCGTAGAGCCAGTTGGCGACGCTCGTGTCCGCGATTCCGAACGAACGGCGGGCGGACGCGGCGCCGAGATAGCTCGTCATCGCGCTGGTGTAGTCGCCCTCGTCGAAGCTCAGCTCGGCAAGCTCGGCCTGGGCGAATGTCGCGACATCGACGGCTTCGGCTGCCGTGGCGATCGTGAAGGCTTGCTCGAAACACTCGCGGGCCGCTTCGCGATCGTCGGTGGAGAGGGTCGCAATGCCGAGGTTGAACAGCGTGCGTGCGACGGCCGGATGATCGGAGCCGAGCGCCTTTCGGCGACCTTCGAGCACGCGCGTGGAGAGCTCGATCGACTCGTCGTACCGTCCTTGCCGGTGCCACAGACCGCTGAGATTCTCGCGCGCCGTCCATGTATCGGGATGGTCCGACTCGAACACCTTCTCGCGCAGCGCGATGGTCTCGAGAAACAATGCCTCCGCCTCGTCGTATCGCCTGAGCGCTTGCAGCAAGGTCGCGAGGTTGTTCATGCACAAGAGAGTTTCGGGGTGCTCTTCACCGAGCGTGCGCCGCTGCGCTTCGAGCGTCGCCTCGCGCAGCGTGAGCGACTCGTCCGTGCGTCCGAGGTTGTTCAACACTCCCGCGAGGTTGTTGGCCATCAGCAGAGTCAGGCGGTGCTCGCTACCGAGGGAGCGTTGCAGCATCTCGTAACCGCGAGCGTAGTATTCGTGCGCCTTGTCGAATCGGCCTTGTACGAAGTAGTGGGTTCCCAGTTGGCCGAGACCGTTGGCCGTGGCGGGGTGATCCGGCCCGAGGACCGTCTCGCGAGTCTGTTGCGTGGCCAGCAAGAGCTCTTCGGCTTCGGCCGATCGTCCCTGGGCCACGTAGATTTCGCCGAGGACGTCCGCCTCGACGAGGGTCTGTGGATGACCCGATCGGAGCGTCTCGCGCATCCCTTCGAGCGCCTCGACTTGGATCGCCTCGGCCCGGTCCAGATGACCGAGCTCGAGAAGGGCTTTGGCAAGCGACCCGAGTGTCGTGAGCGTGAGTTCGTGCCGGTCGCCCAGCTCTCGACGCATGATTCCCTCGAGCTCGGCGTACTGCTCCATCGATCGGTTCAGGTCTCCTTGGATAAAAAGGGTATCGGCGACGGTGACACGTGTCGCGAGCGTCAACTCCGCGTCCGGACCGAACTCGACCTCGCACTGCTCGATCACGCGAGCGAGGTGGTCGAGTGCTTCGTCGTAGCGTCCGAGCGACGTCCAGATCTGACCCACGAGGAGCGCCGTCGAGAGCGCGGGCTCGCTTCGTTCTCCGAGCTCCTGAACGAACAGCTCGTAGGAGCGCTCGAGGTGACCGCTCGCGATCTCGTAGTCGCCGAGCCGTTCGAAGCTCGTTCCGATCGTGCGTCGTAGCTCCGCTTCGACGAGCGGCTCGTCTTCGAAACGTCCGTCGAGACGCGCGGACGAGATCGCGAGCACTTCGCGCACGGTGACGTCGATGCCCTGCTGCTCGGGTGCGATCGCGCTGAGCAAGTCGTCGTTCATGAAGTCGGCGACCTCGCGCGCGATGCTCGCCTGGCGAACGGCGCGCTCGGCGTTCGCGTCCGACTGCGATTTCAGCGCGAGACTCGCGACGAGTCCCGCAACGAGCGCCAAGAGGCCGGCCGCGATCGAAGCGGCCAGGGGCCGATTACGGCGTACCCACTTGCGCGCTTCGGCAACCGCGCCGGTCTGATGCGCTTGCACGACACGATTCTCGAGGTACGCGCGCAGGTCTTCGGCGAGCCCCTTCATGTCGGCGTAGCGATCGTCCGGCTCGCGTGCCATGGCTTTGTCCGCGATCGCGACGAGCTCCGCCGGCGCATCGGGTGCGAGCTCGTCGAGCGCGAGAGGCGGGCCTTTCAGCAGGGCCTTCAGTGTTTCGAAGCCGTTCGGCTTCGGTGCGCCGGGCGTGGTGAACGGCGCGACACCGGTGAGCAGTTGGTACAGCATCGCGCCGAGCGCGTACACGTCGCTACGCGCATCGAGTCGCTTGATGTCACCGCGTGCTTGCTCGGGTGACATGTACGCGGGCGTGCCGAGCACGTCGCCGTCCATGGTGTAGAGCGAGTCGCCGCTGTCCCCGGCCGAGTCGGCGCGGAGGTCGGTGTCGACGCCGCCTTCGGACGCGATGCGTACGTCATGTCGGTCTTCGCGCCCGCTCACGCGCACGAGCCCCCAGTCCATCACGTAGACCTCGCCGAAATCCCCGACCATGATGTTGGCCGGCTTGAGGTCGCGGTGGATGACGCCCTTGCTGTGCGCGAACGCCATCGCTTCGCACACCTTGAGCAGCACGCCGAGCGCACGCGTCACCGACCACCCGTCGGTTCCCTTCGGGATGAGTTCGAACACGGCTTCGAGGTCGCCGCCGCGTACGAGCTGCATCGTGAAGTAGACGACGCCGTCGTCGTCCATCCCGAGTTCGTGGACCGGAACGATTCCAGGATGTTCGAGCTGTCCGGTGACTTGCGCCTCTTCGAGGAAGCGCGACAGGAGTCGCGGATCGAGTTCATTGGCCGCACTCGAGGAACTTCCCTTGCCACGACCGAGCGCGACCTTCATCGCGAGCTTTCGCCGCAGGTCCTCGTCCCATACTTCGCGGATCGCGCCCATCCCGCCGCGCGCAATCTCGCCTTCGTAGCGATAGCGCTTCGAACGGCCCGGCCGCCCTTGCATCCGTGCGATCACGCCGAAGGTGCCGGAGCCGGAGTCTCCCGAGCTACCCGATGCGCCGCCGTCGTCATCGGCGCTGTCACTACGGTGTGGGCTTGCGCCCTCGAGGTCGACTCCGGGATCGACGTCCGACCCGACGGCTCGGCTCAGTCGTTCGATGAAGGAGCCTTCGTCGCTCGGCTCGTTGGCGTCCTGTCCTTCGACGCGTTGCTCCGGTTTCTCGGTCATGGGTGAGTCGTACTCATGGAATCGCGTTGCGTGTTCGTTCTCTCGACGATGGGCGCCTATTGTGCGGTTGTAAGTCGTTCCGCGCCAGGGAAAAACCGCGCCGCACCAAGCCTTGGCGCGCAGTACGAGCAAGGCTCGCCGGCGGTACGCATGGAGGAGACCCCCGACGGCGTCGACTCTGCGCGGTCATCGGCGCCGACAGGCCGTCCGAGAGTTCTTCACGCTCGCAGGTTTCGACGGGGTGTCCGCGGTTGAGGGTCCTCAGGGAGAGTTCGGCGGGCGGAGCAGGACCGATCGTCGGGATTCGGAATACTCCCTCGCGGCGTGACCCCCGGACGACTACACTTCAGTCCATGACCGAGTTGAATTCCCGGCAGCGCGACGCGGCGGAGGCCGCTTCCGAACGCGCGCTGCTCATCATCGCCGGAGCCGGTACGGGCAAGACCACGACGCTGGCGCACCGAGTGGCGCACCTGATCGCGAGCGGAGCCGATCCGCAGCGATTGTTGCTGCTCACGTTCACGCGACGGGCCGCGGTCGAGATGACGCGTCGCGCGGAGCGGATCGCCTCCGCGGTGCGGGTCGAGGGGGCGGCGCCGGCGGGGGCGATGCGCGTGCGGTGGTCGGGGACGTTTCACGCGATCGCGAATCGGCTGCTGCGGTTGCATGCGACGGGCGTTGGGCTCGATCCGGCGTTCACGGTACTCGATCGGTCGGATGCGACGGATCTGTTGGATTTGGCGCGCGGGGAACTCGGCCTCAACAAAAAGGAAGTGCGGTTTCCGAAGAAGGGGACCTGCTTTGCGATCTACTCGCATGTGGTGAACACGCAGCAGCCGCTCGAGAAGACGCTCGAAGAGAACTTCCCTTGGTGCGCAAAGCACGCCGACGAGTTGCGCGGTTTGTTCAAGGCCTACGTGGGCGCGAAGCAAGCGCAGAACGTTCTCGACTACGACGACTTGCTGCTCTACTGGTACCACCTGATGTCCGATCCGACTCTCGCGGCGCGCGTCCGCGAGCGGTTCGATCACGTGCTCGTCGACGAGTACCAAGACACGAACACGTTGCAGGCCTCGATTCTCCTCGGGTTGAAGCCCGACGGGCGCGGTGTGACGGTGGTCGGGGACGATGCGCAGTCGATCTACTCGTTCCGCGCGGCGTCGGTGCGCAACATCCTCGACTTCCCGCATCACTTCGATCCGCCGGCCGACGTGCTGACGCTCGAGCAGAACTATCGCTCGGTACAGCCGATCCTCGATGCGTGCAACGCCGTGATCGAGGGGGCCACCGAACGCTTCACGAAGAACCTCGTCTCGACGCGCGCCTCGCAGCAGCGTCCCGTGCTCGTCACCGCGTTCGACGAGACGGCGCAGGTCGACTACATCGTCGAGCAGATCCTCGAGCAGCGTGAAGGCGGCGTCGCGCTCAAGAAGCAGGCCGTGCTCATGCGAGCCGCGCATCACAGCGACGAGCTCGAAGTGGAACTCGCGCGGCGCGAGATCCCTTTCGTGAAGTTCGGCGGGTTGAAGTTCCTCGAGGCGAGTCACGTGAAGGACGTGTTGAGCGTGCTGCGCTTCGTCGAGAATCCGCGCGATCGCATGGCGGGCTTCCGACTGCTGCAGCTCTTGCCGGGCATCGGTCCGGCGAGCGCGTCGAAGTGTCTCGATCACCTGGCGGATGCAGGCTACGACCTCGCGGCGCTCACGTCGTTTCGTGCGCCGGCCGCCGCCGCCGAAGACTGGGCGCCGACCTGCCGCATGCTCGTGACGCTCCGCGACGCGGGAACCGCGTGGGAAGGCCAGCTCGGGCACGTTCGGACGTGGTATCGCCCGCACCTCGAACGTATCCACGAAGCCCCGCATCTGCGCGCCTCGGATCTCGAGCAGCTCGAGCACATCGCCGGGCGCTTCCCGAACCGCGAGCGCTTCCTCACCGAGCTCACGCTCGATCCGCCGAACGCGACGGGCGACGAAGCCGGCCCGCCGCACCTCGACGAGGACTACCTGATCCTCTCCACGATCCACTCCGCGAAAGGCCAAGAGTGGGACGTGGTCTACGTTCTCAACCTCGCTGACGGCTGCATCCCGTCGGACATGGCAACGGGCAATGCCGATCAGATCGAAGAGGAACGGCGTCTGCTCTACGTGGCGATGACGCGCGCTCGCGACGAACTGCACCTCGTCCATCCGCTGCGATTCTATACGCGGAACCAATCGCGCCGCGGCGACGCGCATCTGTATTCTCCGCGCAGTCGCTTCGTGCCGGACGAGCTGCTCGACCGCTTCGAGCGTCGCACACACGGCGTCGATGCGGATTCGGACGGCACTCCCGACGGATCCGCGCCGCGCGTCGATGTCGCTTCGCGCTTGCGCGGCATGTGGGACTAGGAACCCGGCTCACTCGGGCATCCCTTCCGCTCGTACGAGACGATGTCAGTCGACGACGTGGACGACGACGGCATTCGTGAGGCTGAGCGGTCCGTCGGCCTCGGATGCGAGGTCGGCGATGAAGCCTTGCAGGGTGAAGGTCACGGAATACCCGATGCCGGTCGGGCGATCGAGGATCGTGCTCGGCGCGGGCGACGACTCGAGGTCGGGGCGACCCAGGCGTTGGCGATACCCGAGGTTGTTCCAAACCGTCTTGGGCTGATTCGCCGAGCCGGCGTTGAGCGGAGTCGGAAGACCGCTCGTTCCGAGCCCGCGCGGTTGCAACGAAACCGTCGCGGCGTCGGGCGTAGTCGGCCATGCGTAGAGGACGAAGCTCGCGGGATCGGGGCCCGCTGGCGGGGCGAGGATCGAGATGACGAGCGACGACCGCACGGGGACGGTCACGACGCGTTCATGATCCCCCGATCCGCCGTTCACGCGCAACACGCGTGCGAGGTAGCCGGCGCTCGCGTTGACGGTCCCGAATCGAGCCGCAACCTCGGGACGCATTTCGTCCGCGCCGATGTCGATCATCGGCTGCTGGTCGCCGTCACCGTCGATCCGGCGGGGATCGCCGTCCGCGTCGGTCGCCAGGATGAGGGGCGCGGCGTCGGTGCCGCGGTCGACACACGGCGAGTCGCAGCGCAGGCGCGTGTCGGCAGCGCCGAGGTCTGCGAAGCGCGGATCACTCTCGAAGTTGCCGTCACCGGGCCATCCGCCCTCCACGAGCGAGTCGTGCACGTTCAGCGAACCCGCGAAGCGCCAGATCTGCGACGATGTGTCGGCCGTATTGTCCCACAGGATGCAGTTCACGATCTCGACGTTGGAGTCGAACATGTAGACCCCGCCGCCCACGGAATCCTCGGGGAAAGGCGCGTAGGCCGCATTTGCCGCGATCGTGTTGCTCGCGAGGATGCTGTCGGCCAGGGACAGGAAGATGCCCCCGCCGCCGGATCGACGCGTTCCGTTCGCGACGATGTGGTTGCCGACGATCGTGGCCGCCGCGTTGTGCACGTAGAGGCCGGCGCCTTCGTGGATCGTCACGTTGCGCAGGATCCAGTTCCGTTCGATCTCGACATCGGAGTCCTCGACGACCCAGATGCCGGCACCCACGCTCGACGAGTTCTCCGTGATCGTGTTTCCGATGATCTTCACGCGGCTCGATCGGGCGCACGCGATGCCCGCGCCGCTGGCGTTCGAGTTGTTGTGGTGCGAGATCGTGTTCCCGATGATCCTCGCGTCCGATTCTTGCGTGTAGATGCCGAGGCCTTGTTGCGCCTTGTTCTTCGCGAACGTGTTGCCGTCGATCGTCGATGCCGCGTCACCGACCAACGCGATTCCGCCGCCGACGACGTTCGTGACGTTGGTCTCGAAGACGTTCTCCCGGACGGTCGCCGTGGCGCCGCTGCCGACGAAGAGTCCGGCGCCGATGTCGCCGGCATTCCCGATGAACTGGTTGCCCACGATCAGGACCGACGAAGGACCTCGACAACCGATGCCGCCACCCTTGGACGAACCGGGGCCCGCTCGGTTGGCGCGAAGCACGTTGCCGCGAATCGTCGCCGTCGAGGCTGCGTCCGATGCGATCCCGCCTCCGAACGCCGAGGCCTGATTGTCGTCGATCCGATTGTCTTCGATGATGGGGCTGGAACCTTCGATGTAGATCGCGCCGCCGATCGACGGCATGGAGTTTCCGTGGGTCGTGCCGTTGAGAAGAAGCTCGTTCTCGCGAATCAGTGGCGACGAACCTTCGATGCAAGCGATGCCGCCGCCGTGGTCCGCGGTGTTCGAAATGATGATGTTCGATCGAAGGGTCGGCGACGAACCGCGGACGAGGATGCCGCCCCCGTAGAGGGTGTTCACGACGAGGCTGCCGCTTCCACTCGTGACCTGGAATCCCTCGAGGATCGCTTCGCGGGTTTCGCCCGATTGAAAGAGGACGACGCTCCCGAGGCTCTCGTTCGAGAGGATCGTATGCTCGGGGCCTTCGGTCGCCACGACATGGATGCGCTTGCCGACGAAATCGAACGGCCCGAAGTAATTGCCGGGAGCGACGCGGATCGTGTCGCCGTCGGTCGCGGCGGAGATCGCGTCTTGTATCGTCGCGTAGGGAGATGGGACGTGGAGATCGGAGGCGAAAGACGGAGCCGTGACAGCCTCCGAGAGGAGGAAGAACCCAACCGAGATGATCGCCAACCGTCGTCGCATGGTATTCCTCGCTGACGCCCCGACGGTTCTTACCCCCTGAGCCCGGCGAGAATCCCACGATTCATTGTCGGACGCCGGGCAGGGGGACCGAAGCGAAAAAACGGGACGTGTTCTTGCGAGTGATGACGGATCGCGTCAGAGTGGGTTACACTCGGGCGCAGTTTCTCAGCCGAGGCGACCGGTCTTCGCCTCGGAGGTCGTTGCGCTGATCGGTGGAGTCCCGATGCTTTCGATGCGCCGTTTCACGATCGTCCTCGCGCTGTCGGGAATCGCGATGGCTTGGTTCGCGAGTTTCGCCGAAGCGCAACGTCCGCGCCGAGAGATCGAGTCGGAGCCGATGTACGCCCTCCTGGCGATCGACGAAGACGTCCACATCTTGCTGTCGACCGAGGTGCGGGATCGTATTCGTGTCGAACGGGAACGGCACGCGGACGCCGTGCGCAAGTATCGTGAGCGTCGCGCGAACGCTCGTGAGCGCGAGCTCGAGTTCGACGAAGAACCGCCCCAAGCTCCCGACATCGACATCTTGGTATCGTCGATTCGCGGCAAGAGGCAAGCCGAGGTCAAACGCGCGCGCTACCTCGCAAAGCGCAAGGGATGGAAGCGCGGCAACTTCGCGGTCATCTTGATCGGAGCCGAGTTCCGAATCGTCTCCAAGTCGGAGATCGACGACTTGCGCGAGGCGATCGCGAACGAGTACACGAAGGTGCTCGCGGGCTACGAGCGCGAGAAGAAGAAGGCCGAGCAGCGCGGCGAAGCGTTCGATCGCGAGCCGCCCGTCGAACCCGACTTCCGCGTCGCGCCGCGCTCGTTCACGACGGAGATCGAAGCGCGCCACTACATCGAGGCCTACCTCGAGCGGCTCGAACGCGCGCGCAACCGTGGCGGCGATGGCGAACGCGACTCGAACGGCTAGCCGAGTCCGTTCACGATCGCGATGCTTCCGACTCGCCCCACTACTTCGTGTACGCGCTCCAGTTGCTCGGCGGACGATGCGACTGGTAGCGCACGGTGCGCGTCGGATCGACGATGACGATCGTGGGAGTCATCGATACGCCGAGCAGGTTCATGAGCGACAGGTCGCGGTCGCGAAGCGTGGGGTAGGCGAGGCCCCAATCGTCCGACGTCTTGCGGATCGTTGCGGACTCGACGATGCGTTCCGATCCCGGCACGACGCCGAAGAAGCGCACGGTCCCTTCGTTCGCACGCGCGGCGGCCGAGAGCGTGTCGGCCTCGTTCTGGCACGCGCCGCAGGTGGTCTGCCAGAACACGAGGGCCACGGTCTCGCCGCGGTCGAGCACGGCGCCGATATCGAACGGTTTGCCGTCGAGGTCGGAGACGACCATCGGAGCGGTCACGGTATCGGGATCGTGCGGGCGCTTCTGTGGGGAACCGCAGCCCGATGTCGCGAGGACGACGGCGGCGAGCGCGAGGACGATGGCGGCGAGTCGGGGGCGAACGGGCATCGGAACGACTCCTCGGATTTCGATGGCGTAGCGCGGAAGAACCGTGTTCGCCGGCGGGGTGCGGCGACTTCGAGCCGCTCGGTCGCTACGGTTCGAGCGTTCGATCCGTTCGATCGTCCGACGAGTGTCGGCGAACGTTCGGCCAGAGCCTAGCAGTCGTCTCGGAGACCGTCATCCGTCGCGGGCTCTCGATGGTTGATTCGAGAGCGCATCGATCATTGGATCCGGAGGATGACCGCGTTCGTGACGCTCGCCGGTACTTGCGCGCTCGAGCCGTCGTCGAACAGAAGTCCTTGGAGCGTGGCCGTGACCATCTGCGATGTTCCCGACGGCGCGGCGACCAGGATCGACGGAGCGGGGCTCGAGGGGAAGTCGGGCGTACCGAGACGCGCCTCGCGACCGATGTTGTTCCAGATCTTGAAGGGCGTCCCCCCGTTCACGGGGATGTTCACGCAGAACAGACCGAGCGAGCGCGGCAGCGTCGTGACCGAGCCGGGCGCGGGCTCGCCGAGATCGAGGTACACGGCGAACGGGGCGGGGCTCGGGCCTGACGGCGACGCGGCCATCGCGATCGTGATCGGCGCGCCGGGTGCGACTTGCACGATGCCCGCCGCATCCCCGAACGAGCCGTTGATGCTCAAGACGTTCGTCGCAGGCCCGGCTCCGGCGTTGACGCGCGTTGCGCGGCACGCGACCGTGTCGGGCACGCCGACCGTGTAGTTGACGGTGAGCTGCGGTCCGCTCGCGCCGCTCTCTCGACTCGCGAAGCGCTTGGCCGTTTGTCCGGTCGACTCGTCGCCGAGCATGATCCAACCGAAGTTCGCGGCCGGATTGTCGAGCCAGGCTTGCACGTCCGCGACGAGCGCGGCGGTGGTGCCGACCGTGACGAACCCGCTGCTGCGGATGGTCACACTCGCACTCGGCTGCGCGAGGAAATCCCCGCCCGCCGTCGTCCAGTTCTGCGCCGCGAAGAACGTGTGGATCCAGGACGCGTCCCCGGCTGCGGACGGGGCGCCGGTCCCTTCCTCGCCGGATGCGTTCGACGCTCCTTCACCCCAATCGGCGAGAAGCCGATGGAGAGTCGACGTACGGTTCTCGGAACGGGCGACACGGGTGACGTCGACGGTGAGCTCGACGGAGTCGATCGTCACGCCCGGGGGGATGGAGCCGGCGATATCGAAGTGCAGACACGAGCGTCGGATCGAATCGCTGTTCTGGTCGGTTCGGCCGACGAAGAGGGAGCTGCCCTGGCCGTTGGCGAGCAGGCCGGTCGGGTTCTCGTAGAGCGTCGCGTCCTTCGTCGGGGTGAGGACGACGGTCTGTGCGCGGGCCGCCACGGCGGCGACCGTGATCGCGCCGACGACGGCTGCGCAGCGCGTGAGGATGCCACCGAGAATCGAAATCGAATGTCTCATGGTCGTCATGCCTCCATGAATAGGTTCGGGTGCGCCTACGTACAGCGGCGCCGCCGTGGATCCGTCGGGATCGGATCGAGGAAGGTCGGGATCGGGACTTGCGGGTACGTGATTCGCGCGGTGGCCGTCGGGTCGCCCAAGGGCTGTGTGCCCGCCTGAAAACCCGCGGAGAAGCCGCAGAAGCGAGCTTCTACCGATTTGATCGATCGTGTACCTAACTCTTGACGCTAAACAATGTTGGAGTAGCTTTCAAGAAAATGGCCGGGGCTGGGGGTAGAAAACGGCGATTCCTACGGAACATCATGGAGGCGGAGCCGATCCTAATTCATGTGGAGTGAAGGATCTTCGGAAGAGCGGGGCGATCGAAATCCGGGCCGATCGCGAATGAAACGAACCGCCCTACCCGCCGGCATGAGGCCGGGGATGGTGTCGGAACGCCGCAATTGGAGGCGGAGAGCGCGATGGTCAGCGTAGGCGATGCAGCCCCCGAGAAGTCCTCGAGAGCACGCCCGGCGTCCAACTTCTCCGAATCGCTCGTCGGAACTCGTTTTGCGGGCTTCGACGTGCTCGGGATCGCGGGACGCGGCGGCATGGGCGTCGTCTTCAAGGCGCAGCACGCCGAGACGGGTGCCGTCGTCGCGCTGAAGGTCCTCCCGGTGCTCACGCGTCGCGATCGCGAACCCGTCCGGCGATTCCTCGCCGAAGCGCGCGTGCTCGCGCGGCTCAACCACCCGAACATCACGCGCATCCATTCGATGGGACGGCGCGGCCACATGTACTACCTCGCGACCGAGTACATCCGCGGTCGGACGCTCGCCAAGCTCATCGATTCGGAGCACGGCATCACGCCGCAGCAGGCGCTGCTCGTGGTGCGCGGCGTGGCGGAAGCGCTTCGCGTTGCGCACGAGCACGGCATCGTGCATCGCGACATCAAGAGCGACAACATCATGATCGACCACGAAGGCGAGGTGAAGGTCCTCGACTTCGGGATCGCGCAGGATCTCAACGCCAAGCGCCGTATTACCGTCGGCGACGTGTGTCTCGGCAACCCCGAGTATTGTTCGCCCGAGCAGCTCTCGACGGGGCGCATGGACGCGCGCACCGACGTGTACTCGCTCGGCATCGTGCTGTACGAGATGCTCGCGGGCGAAGTACCGCACCACGGCATGTCGACGATGCAGTTGTTCCTCACCAAGCGCAAGAAGCGCTTGCCCTCGCTTGCGCGCAGGATCCCCGGCGCGCCGCGCAACTTCCGCCGTCTCGTGAAGCGCATGCTCGCGCCGAACCCCGAGAAGCGCTTCGCGTCGATGGAAGCGCTCATCAAGGAGATCGAGGCCGTCCGGCCGACGCTCGGTGACTTCGGGCGCACCTGTCCTGCCAAGAAGCGCGCGCAGCTCGAAGAGCGCCGTCGCTCGACCCTGCTTTCGCGAGTGATGGCCCATCTCTTCTGATTCGTTGCCGACGACACGCCTCGATCGCCCCGAACGATTTGCGCGACATCGCCGCAGCGCCTTCGTGTTCGGACTCCTCGGCTTCGTCGTTCTTGCCGTCGGTTCGGTTTCGTGCGCGTCGAGCGCATCCCCGGAGGCGTCGAGCCAGGCGAACGCCGAAAGCAGCGATCGAGCGTCGGATGCTTCGCGCGAGACCCGACCCGGTCCGCGCGACCTCTACACCAAGCGCGAAGTCACCATCCCGATGCGCGACGGGGTCGAACTCTTCACGGCGATCTACGAGCCGAAGGACCGGTCGCGTCGCTATCCGTTCTTGATGAAGCGGACGCCGTACAGCTTGCGTCCCTACGGCGAAGACGAGTTCCCGCGGTCACTCGGTCCGAGCGACGAGCTCATGCGCGACGGCTACATCTTCGTCTATCAAGACGTGCGCGGCTGCTACATGTCGGGCGGGACGTTTCGCAACATGACGCCGCACGTCGCCGTGAAGCGCAGCGCGGCCGACATCGACGAGAGCACCGACACGTACGATACGATCGACTGGTTGCTGCTGAACTTCGAGGGGCACAACGGTCGCGCCGGCCAGTGGGGGATTTCGTATCCGGGATTCTACGCCGCGGCCGGCATGATCGACGCGCATCCCGCGCTCGTTGCCGTCTCGCCGCAGGCGCCGATCGCCGATTGGTACTTCGACGACTTCCACCATCACGGCGCGTTCTTCCTGCCGCATGCCTTCAACTTCCTCTCGAGCTTCGGCCGGCCTCGCGAGGGGCCGACCACGGAGCGCAACCCGCGTTTCGATCACGGCACGCCCGACGGCTACCGGTTCTTCCTCGACCTCGGGCCGCTCTCGAACGCGAACGCGCGCTACCTTCACGACGAGATCCCGTTCTGGAACGCGATCGTCGAGCACCCGAACTACGACGACTTCTGGAAGGCGCGCGACATCCTTCCGCACTTGCGGCGCGTCGCCCCCGCGGTGATGACGGTCGGCGGCTGGTTCGATGCCGAGGATCTCTACGGTCCGTTGCAGATCTATCGTTCGATCGAGCGCGAGAACCCGGGCATCACCAACACGCTCGTGATGGGCCCGTGGCGCCACGGTGGCTGGGCGCGCACCGACGGCGACCGTCTCGGCAATGCTCGCTTCGGATCGGAAACCGCGAAGCGTTACCGCTCCGAGATCGAAGCGCCGTTCTTCCGACACCATCTGAAGGGCGACGGCGACGACGAGCTCGACCTCGCCGAGGCGATCGTATTCGAGACCGGCGCGAATCGCTGGCGCACGTTCGACACCTGGCCCCCTGCGGAGCGCACCACCGCGAGGCTCTACCTTCGCGAGAACGGCGAGCTGTCGTTCGATCCGCCGACGACGCGCGAATCCGACCTGCGCGACGAGACCGCGTACGACGAGTTCGTGAGTGATCCGGCGAAGCCGGTTCCGTACACCGAAGACATCGCGATCGGCATGACACGCGAATACATGACCGACGATCAACGATTCGCGAGCCGTCGGCCCGACGTACTCACGTATCGTAGCGAGCCGCTCGACGACGACGTGACCCTTGCAGGCGACCTGCTCGCCGAGTTGTGGGTCTCGACTTCGGAGAGCGCGGCCGATTGGGTCGTGAAGGTGATCGACGAGTTCCCGCCCGACGCCGAGGATCCCGACGACCTCGAGGACGGACGCCGCATGGGCGGCTATCAGATGATGGTGCGAAGCGAGGTCTTGCGCGGGCGCTATCGCAAGGACTACTCGCGCCCGGAGCCGTTCGAACCCGGCCGGGTGACCTACGTTCCCGTACCGCTGCAAGACGTGCTGCACACCTTCCGCGCCGGTCATCGCATCGTCGTTCAGATTCAGTCCACGTGGTTCCCCCTCGTCGATCGCAACCCGCAGCGCTACGTCGACAACATCTTCCGCGCGCGCGAGGCGGACTTCGTGCCCGCGACGCACCGCGTGTACCGTTCTTCGTTGCACGCCACGAGCTTGCGCGTGGGGCGGCTACCGGCGCCGCGCTCTGACGAGTGAGCGACGTCGAAGAAGCGACGCGGCGGTGAGTCCCGCCCCGGAGCTCGTTCGAGCTCCAAGGGCGAGACTGGAGTAGAGATACTCCGCGCAGTTGCAGGAGAGGTAGGATTCCTGCTCCCCGTAGCGAACTGCTGATTCTTAGTCCCCGCCCCCCGGCCCGAGTTGCACACCGAATTGCTTTTCCGTTCCTCCGGGAGCTGGTGGCGTCTCCTCGCTCGAAGGCGGCTCGCCGACCGCTGAGCGACGACAGCCTCAAGACCGGCCTCGACGAGCGCCGATCCTTTGGATACGCGCGTCCGTCGACCGCCGCCCCCTGGAACGGGTGGGGTCGTCGAGCTCGGCGCGATCAACGGCTGCGACGAAAGGGCGGTGCACGATGGCCGAGAGCCTCACGGATCGGGTCATGGCCGGGCGACCGTTCGGCGATGCGGACTGCGAGACCGAGATCGAGCGCCTCCAGTCCGACTACAGCGACTACTTCTTCTCGGAGACGGCGTTCAACTCGCCCGCGCTCGATCCGCGCACGTACCTCATCGTCGGGCGCCGCGGATCCGGGAAGACGGCGCTCGCCCACTACTTCGGCTTCCAGAATCGGCTGTGCGACGCGAGTGCCATCGACGTCGACGAGCCCGAGATCTTCGAGCACGTGATGCTCGCCGCTTCCGATCGACCCGGCATGTCGGTGGCGCTGCACGTGAACAACGTCGCGGCGATCTGGGACGTGATCCTGTGGTCGATCGTGTTTCGAGAGCTCGCCGATCGGCACCCCGCGATCGCGCGCGGCTGCTGGTTCGGACGCGAACGCGGTCCCGTGACGAAGTTCGTGTTCACGGTTCTCGAGGGCATGATCGAGAAGTGCTTGTCGGTCGATGCGAAGGATCTCGCGCGCGGTCTACGCGCCATTCTTCACGACCCCGTCTTCGACGCCGCGAAGAAGGCCGCGCTCGAGGTTTCCGCGACCCATCCCGTGATCGTTTCGGTCGACTCGCTCGAGCACTACGAGATCGACAATGACGAGATGATGCAGGCGACGGCCGCGCTCGTGCAGTGCGCGTCGAAGTTCAATCGCCGCTACGCCGACAAGGGCATTCACGTGAAGGTGTTCCTCTCCGGCGAGGTGTATCCGTACCTCGTCGAGAGCGTCATCACCAATCCGCTGAAGTTCGCGAAGGACCCCGTGTTCCTCGTCTGGCGGACGAAGGACCTCATGCGGCTCATCTGCTGGCGGTTCCACCGCTTCTTGCAGGGCGCCGACTTGCTGCACGCCGAATCACGCGGCAACATTCAGTGGCGCAATCCACGCGACGTACGCGCGAAGATGTGGGATCCGTACTTCGGCCGCGAGCTGCAGAACCGTGCGGGATTGCTCGAGAAGACGTTCCCGTACGTGCTCCGGCACACGCACCTTCGTCCGCGGCAAGTGATCGTCTTGTGCAATCACATCGCCGAGCGTGCGCGTCGCCGCGAGGGCTTCCCGACGCTCGAGCGAGACGACATCATCGGCGGCGTGCAGACGGGCGAACTCGAACTCGCCAACGAACTCATCAACTCGTACAGCCAGGTTTACCCGCAGGCGGGTCGCATCGTCGACGCGCTTCGCGGTCTGCCGCCTGTCTTCGGCGGCAACCAGCTCGACAAGATCGCACCCAAGACCGCGTCGGAGTGGCCCGGCAACTATTCGCCCGTCAACTTCCGAACGCTCATCGCGCAGCTCGGCGTCGTCGGCCGCGTCGAGTCGAAGAAGGACCACTACGTCGAGGCGGCGTTCGAGTATTCCGTGCGCGATCGGCTTGCGCTGCAGAGCGACGACGAGTGCGCGATCCACCCGATGTTCTACCAGCGCCTGCACGTGCAGAGTACGGGCGAGATCGTCTACCCGATCCTCAACGACGACGACTGATCGGGTCGCGGCGACGTTTCTCCGATTTGACCTCAAGCCGACTCGGTGCGCCGACCGATAACGCGCGACCGCGAGGGACCCGCATGGGGGCGTGTGGCGAGCACGCAATGGGACCTTCGAACCCGAGGAAACTCACGGTCGATCGACGAAGGAGACGTGCGCATGCGAGACGGTTCGGGAATCATTCTGACGCTCCTGATTCCGGCGGCTTTGGTGATCGGATGTTCGAGCCATCCGCGCGTGCCCGAGGAGGCCGAGACGCAGGTCGTCGTCATCCCCGAACCCGGTCACGAGCACGAAGTCTCGCCCGCCGCCGAGAACGCATCGAGCCCTGACGAGGCTTCGTGGCCGGCGCGTCTGCCCGATGACGACGCGTTCTCGAACCGGCTGCCGTGGTACGACCACGAGCGAGAAGTCGAAACCGACACGGTGGCGCTCGGCGAGGATCCCTTCACGAACCGCCCGCCGGCACCCGATCCCGGCGTCGTCGCGGAGTCGATCGCCGACTCGCTCGTGCCGATGTTGGGACGGCCGGTCGTCGAACCTTCGCGCTTCTTCACGCCGACCGACGTTCTCGAACGACTCGGTGATCGCGATTTCGTTCTCGTCGACGTGCGTTCGCGCGAAGACTACGACGCCGCGCATCTGCCGAGTGCGATCCACCTCGACGCGGCGCGCCTCGTCGAGGCGCACGCGGAAGGCATGCCGCCCATGTTCCTCCGCGACGAGCTCGGCGCGCTCGACGTCGAACGCTACGAAGCGATCCTCGGCGATGCCGGCCTCGCCCCGCACCACGACATCTGCGTCTACGGCAATTTGCACGCGGCGAGCGAGCATCCGTCGGCCGCGATTCCCGCTGCCGTGCTCGATCTCCTCGGCCACCAATCGGTGTCGCTCCTCACGGGTTCGGTACTCGAGTACTGGACTGCCGAGGGATACACGACCAGCGACGCCCCCTACGAGCTGCCACGAACGGTGTACGCATCCCAGCCGCGTCCGAACGGCATGTGGGATCTCGAGCAGGTCTTCGAAGGACTCGGCGGGAGCAACGCGCTGTTCCTCGACGTGCGAACGTTCGCGCGGTACGACGGCGAAAACCACGGGGAGCATCGCTTCGGAGGCCATGTCCCGGGCGCCATCCACTTTGCCGCACGCGACCTCTTCGAACCGCAGGCACCGGCCAAGGTCTGCAGCCGCGACGAGATCGCCGTGAAGCTCGCCACCAAGTCCATCGTCGGCGACAAGCACCGCGTCCTCTACGGCGCCGATCCCGGCTGGGCCAGCTTCGTCTACTTCGCCCTACGCGACCTCGGCCACGAAGACGTCGCCATCTACGACGCCGGCTGGAACGAGTACGGCAACCGCGAAGACACCCCGATCGACGAACGCACGCTGCCGCCGCTGCGGAACTGAGCTCCCCCGACCGTCAGTCCCGCCGTTGCCGAATCATGCGCCCCGGCATCGTTCGAGGGCTTCGCGGATCTCGTCGTCTTTGGGTACGGCTTTGTGAAGGCTTTCGAGGTCGCGGACGAACTCGCGGCGGGGGAGATGCGTGGCGGCTTCGACGATGAGGCGTGAGATCTCCGTGTCGGCGAGGGCGCGGCGGATGGGGGCGATCGCTCGTTCGTCGCCGCGTTTTGCGAGGCCGATGATGGCTTCTTCGCGTGCCTCTTCGAAGGGGTCGTCGAGGCGGGCGGCGAGGGCTTCGCGGATCTCCGGGGAGTCTTGCTCGATGCCGCTCGCGAGTCCGAAGACGGCCCAGTTGCGCACGTCGCGTTCGTTGTCGCGGCTGAGCTCGACGAGGGCCGGGACGGCCGCGGGATCGCCGATGGAGCCGAGCGCCATGGCGATCGACTCGCGGACTTCCGACGATGCGTGCGATGCGAGGCGCGCGAGGTGTTCGACATCGCCTGCGCCGAGGTGGCCGAGGGCGGTCGCGGCGGCGGCGGCCGTGCTCGGATCGTCGTCGTCGAGCAGGGCGTCGAGTAGCGGCGCCGATTCGGCGGCGAACGGGTAGTCGTCGCGGTAGGCGAACTGGCCGAGCGTGTCGGCGGCGAGCGTGCGGATCAGCGGATCGGTCGACGCGCACCACGCTGCGGCCGCGTCGAAGATCTCGCGATCGGTGCGGCGATGCATCTCGCGCACGAGCTCCCAGCGGATCGCTCCTTCGCGCGACGAATCGTCGGCCGCTTCAGAGGCCGCGAGCTCGACGAGCTCGGTGTTGGACAGTGCTTGCGGTGCGGTCACGACTTCGTCTCCTCGAACTGTGCGAAATGCAGCAACACTCCCGCGGGATCCCACACGTACGTCACCTCCGCGCCGTAGTCTTCGTGCTTGGGCGGTGACACCCGCGCACCGTCGAACGAGCGCTCGGCGAGGATCTCGCGCACGTGGTCATACCATGCTTGCGCATCGTCGACCGCGACATGGAGCATCGAGTTCTCGGCCCAGTCCTTGACGTAGAAGTCCTGGAGGTAGAAGCGGCAATCGGCGAGCTCGAGCACCGCGAGCCCGCCGCCGCGCCACGCGATCTTCCATCCGATCGCTTCGTAGAAGTCGCACGAAAGCGCGAAGTCCTTCGCGGGAACGAAGTGTTTGATGTCGCGGGCTGTCGGCGCAGACGGAGGCATGACGACTCGTCCCTTCATGGGGGTGGCGTTGATGGAAAAAGTGTGTGGACGGCCTGTCGTTGGTCAGGCACTTCCTGAATCGAGAGGAAGTATGGCCATCCTCACCGGCGGCATTGTACACATGCGACACGGCAGGCACGCACTCGGTGTCCGCGAGCGTTGCGTGCGTCCCCGACAGAGCGACGCCCGAGCCGGTCGGGCGGCTCGGGCGTCGATTGTCGTCGGGTGCATCGTGGGGCTACGGTTCGCGTCGCATCAGCACTGCGAGTAGCCGCAGCCGTGGCACTTCACGCAGCCTTCTTCGTAGGCGAGGACGCCCTTGCACTCGGGGCACTTGACCTTGAACATGGACTCTTGGCCTGCGCTCGTGCGCGTCGTCGGCGCGGGCGCTTCGGGCGCGGCGCCGGTTTCGGCTTCGAGCGTCGCGGCGTCGAACCTTCCGAGCAGGAGCGCCTCGATGCCGACGCTGTTCTTCGCGCGTTGGTACTTCTGCAGCGCGCGCGCGAGGCCGTCGGCGAGCGACATGATGCGGCCGTCCTTGGTCGGCACCGTGAGGTGCGAGCCGATGCCTTCGAGCTGATTGAGCGCGAGGTCGAGCTCGCCGTGGCACCGCAAGAACAGCGACAGGAGTCGGCAGATCGCTTCGAGGTCGGACGTCGCGAGATCGCCGCCCTTGCCGAGCTGTGCGAACACCTCGCGCTCGATGCCCGTGTGCGGATCGACCGAGATCTTCACGTGCATGTTGCCGAACGGCGTGAACTGCCGCACACGCACGCACGGCATGATCTCGGGCAACCGCACGGGACGGATCGGTGCGGGCTCGGCCGCTACCGGAGCGGATGCAACCGGCTCGGTGGCCGGTGTCGCGACTGCCGCTTCGACCGGAGCATCGGCCGTCTTCTTCTTGCTCTTCAGCGCCATCGGCTGCATCGCGCGGCTGCCGTCGCGGTACACCGTGATACCCTTGCAGCGTAGCTTGTACGCGAGCAAGTAGGCGTCTTCGACGTCGCCGGTTTCGGAATCGGCCGCGAGGTTGATCGTCTTGCTGACCGCGGCGTCGGTGTACTCCTGCCATGCGGCCTGCATGCGCACGTGCCAATCCGACTTGATGTCGCGCGCGGTGCGGAAGATCTCCTTCATCGACGCGGGGACCTGCGGCAGATCTTGGATGGTGCCCGTCTCGGCGCAGTGTTCGAGGATCGCTTCGATTTCCTTCGGGTCGGTGAAGGCGTCTTCGAGGGCGGCGCGGAACACGGGGTTCACTTCGCGGAGCTTCGCGCCTTCCATGACCTGACGCGTGAACGCGAGCGAGAAGATCGGCTCGATGCCGCCCGAGCAGCCCGCGATGATGGAGATCGTGCCGGTCGGCGCGATGGTCGTAGTTTGCGCGTTGCGCATCTTGCGGTGGTGCTGCGTCTCCCAGCGCGAGCCGCGCCAGTTCGGGAAGCAGCCGCGCTCGTCGGCGAGCATCGTGCTCGTGTCCCAGGCGGTCT
>JAUIME010000498.1 GCA_030433195.1 bacterium | reverse complement strand
CAAGCCGGCGTCGATGCGTACTGGGAGGCGACGAGGAGCGGATACGTCGATGCGAGCGGAACGCTTCGCATGGCGCCGACGCGGGAAACGCTCCGCGACATCGAGCTCGTGCCGGGGCGCGCTCTGTGGATCACCGTCATCGACGAAGAGCAGGGCGGGGCGATGCCCGGAGTCGAAGTCATCACGTCGAATCGGCAGCGAACGATCGCCGAGACCGACGAAGAGGGGCGTGTCGCGCTTTACGTCGAGAGTGGTTCGTCGATCCACGTGCGGTTCGTCGCCGACGGCTTTGCGGAGACGGTTTGGCACTACGAAGTCCGCGACGTGCTTTCGATGCCGGTTCCGCGGATTCCGATGCGGCGCCCCTCTTGGATCGAGGGGCGGGTCACGGGCCCGCTCGGCGAGGCGCTCGAGGGCGTCGTCGTGCGTGCGACGCGGACTGCGCATGGAGACGGACGCAGTCCGATGGAGCCGGACGAGCTTCGACGCGGCGACATCCCGGGGTACGCCTACTTCCACTCGCCGGTCGCACGGACGCGGACCGATGCGGACGGCTCCTTCGAGTTGGCGCTCGCGCCGTCTGCAAACGCGACTCGAGTCCGAGCGAGCTTGGAGGCGTACGCGTCTTCGGACGAACGCGTGATACAGCTCGAGTCGGCCGGACAGCGTGCGCGCTGCGATTTCGCTCTCCATCGCGCCGCGGTCATTCGCGGGCATGTGCTCCGCAACAGCCTGCCGTGGCAGGGATCGGTCATCTGCGAGAACGCGAATGGGGCTCGGCTCGCCTACGCACGAACGGACGAGTCGGGCGGCTACGAGCTCACGGACCTGCCGCCCGGGTCGGCCCGGTTGCGACTTGCAGGATCCGCCCTCGGGCGACGTCCCGATCCTATCGAGTGCTCGATCGAGCCCGGAGGCGTCCACGAGCACGACATCATGTGGGACGAGGTTCTCGCGACGATCCGGGGCCGCGTCACTCGGCCGTCGGGGGATCCCGTGCCGAACGTCGAGATCTACGCGCGCGAGTGGACGGACGGTGTCGCTTTCTCGACGCGAACGCGCACCGATGCCGCGGGTACGTACGAGCTTTCGGTGCCGCCCGGAACGGCCTACACGGTCGGTGCCTTCGACGATCCGGAGCGGATCGAGCGGCACGACGTCGCTTCGGCATCGACCGATGTCGACTTCGTGCTCGCGCCGCGCGGTACGCTTCGCCTCGCCTTGCGACACGCCGACACGGGAGGCCCGGCAACCGACGTGGCGAGGTCGGCGCGGATGGTCTGGCGTGCGAGTGGTACGGACGAGTTCCAACGAGTCCGGTTCGTCGACTCGGGGGACGGGGACGTGTTGGCGGCCGTTCCTGCGGGACAAGTCGACGTCTCGATGACGTTTGGGGATTCCGGGTACGAGCGTGTCGATCTGACGGGGATCCGAGTCGAGGAGACCGGCGAGCCGATCGTGGTGCATCTCGAGCGTGGCGCCGAGGTCGTTCTCAGTTTCCGTAACGAAGACGCTTTGTCGAGCGAGCCCTTGAGTCGCGCGATCGTCTTCGCACTACGCGACGACCAGCTCGGCGACGTCCGCGGCCCGTTCGACCGTCAAGGCGTGCACTCGAATTACGTCATCAACGGGACGGTGCTGTGGGTGCGCGACCCCAGCTTGGGCAGGCTGCTGCTCGACATCGACCAGCGTGGCATGGCCCGGCTCGACGGACTTCGCGAAGGGCGCTACATGTTGTGGAGCGCATCGAGCGATCTCGTCTTCGAGCCGGACTCGTTCACTGTGGACGATGATTCCTCCAAAGGGCCGGTGACCATCGATTGGTCGATCCGAGGGGCGGCCCGGTGATCGGTTCCGTGACGGGCTGCAAGCGTTCGAACAGGGTGCGGGCCTTCGACGTCGTCGTCGGGATCACGCTCCTCGTCGTCGCGGGGAGTCTGACGACGCGAGCGGCATTCGCAGATGCCCTCGAGGAAGACCCTGTCACCGAGAACGAGATCCGCGCGCACGCGACGTACCTCGCCTCGGCAGAGCTCGAAGGGCGTGACGCGGGCCATCCGGGCGCGCGGCTTGCGGCGGACTATCTCGTGCGCGAGTTGAAATCGTACGGGTTGCGTCCTCTCGGCGAGAGCTGGCAGCATGCGTTTCCGATGCTGACCGTGACGCGGTACGCGAAGTCGAAGCTCACGATCGCCGAGACGACGCTCGAAGATCGTGCGGTCGTCACTGTTCCCGCGTTCTCGGGGATCGGGTCGAGGACGGCACCGGTCGTGATGAGCACGGAGAGCGAAGTCGAAGGGCGTATCGTCGCGATCGCTGCGGGCGAGAACGAGCGCGAACAGGCGCTGGAGGCCATCGGTCGCGGCGCCGTCGCCGTCGTGCTGTTGCGGCATCGCCGCGTCTTCGATACTCGCGACGTCGGCCGTCACATCTTCCGCCCGCCGATCGATCTCGAGGCGGGTCCTGCAGCATGGCCGGAGGGCGTTCACGACTCGATCCGCAATCTGATTCCGCTGTCGGTGCCGGTCGTCGCGATCGCGCGTCGCGCTCGGATTCCCGTCCTCGAGGCGATCGAGTCGGGCATCGCGGTGACCCTCGAGGTGACGCAGATCGGCGAGCGCCGATCGACCAACGTCTTCGGTCTCCTTCGCGGATCGGACCCTGCCATGCGAGACGAGTACGTCATCGTCGGCGCGCACTACGACCACATCGGTCTCGACGGCAAGGGAGAGGTTCTACACGGTGCGGACGACAACGCGTCGGGTGTCGCGGCGTGGCTCGAGGTCGCCGAAGCCCTCGCCTCGAGCGAGGAACGACCCCGCCGCTCGATTCTCTTCATCGCGTGGGGCGCCGAGGAGATGGGGCTCGTCGGCTCGACCGCATTCTGTCGTCGACCGCCGATCGAACTCGCGAGCGTCGCGGCCTGTGTCAACATGGACATGATCGGCCGGAAAGCGCCGGACGTCCTTCACGTAGCGGCGGCAAGCGACGATCTACGTGCCGCAACCGTCGCAGCGGCTCGGCGTCACGGCTTCGCACTCACGTCAGAGGGCGACCCGTTTCACATCGCATCGACGGACTCTCATCCCTTCGTCCAGCGAGGCGTCCCTACCGTCGCACTGACGAGCGGCCTGCACGACGACTACAATACGGTCGACGATACGGCGGATCGACTCGACATCGACAAGATTGCTCGCGTCGCTCGCACCGTCCTCGCGCTCACGCGTCACGTCGGTAATGCCGACGCCCGACCGACGTTCACGGCTCGCCCGGCTTCGGATCGCTGACGAGCCCCGAGCCTGGGCGCCGAGCGCCCTCTTTGAAGATTCTTACGTAAGCGGATTGAAAGAATCTTCCGCGACGCTCTTCGCGTCGCCCGCTCCACCTCCTCCGAGGGGGCTTTCTCGCTTTGGCACGAGTCGTGCGAAAGTTCGGATCCCGTTCCTCTCATGAGAGCGTCCCAACGCGACGTTCATCCCCGGTTCATGATCGACACGTTAGCCTGCGTCGAACCCCCGGAAACCATGGTGATCCAAAACATGACCCCGACCAGAGACGACCGATTCTTCGCCTTGCGAGGCTACTTCGTGTTCCTCGCGATTCCTTTCCTGTTCGCAGCCGCATCCGTCTCCGGCCGGCCGATCGTGACGCACGCGCACTGGGTCGTGGACGGTGTGGACCTGGCTTGCCTGGCGATCTCGCTCGTCGGGCTCGCGATTCGTGTCTGGACGGTGGGGCAGGTGATCCCCGGGACGTCCAGTCGTCGGCGCGGGGGGCCGCGGGCCTCCGATCTCAACACGAGCGGGCCGTACTCGCTCGTGCGTCATCCGCTCTATGTCGGCAACTTGCTGATCGGGCTCGGGGTCGCGTCGCTGCCGCGAGTCTGGTGGTTGGCGATCGGATACGTCGTGGCCTACGCGATCGTCATCGGTCGCGTCGTCGCGGCGGAGGAGCGAGTCCTCTCGCGATCGTTCGGGCCTGCCTACGAAGCGTGGGCCCGGAAGACGTTCGCGTTCCTACCGAGCTTCACGCATTGGAGCGGATCCGAGCGCTCGTTCTCGATCCGAATGGTGCTCCGACGCGAGTACGGGACGTGGCTCGCCACGTTCGCCGCATTCCTCGTCGCCGAGCTCGCGATCGAGGCGACACGCGCACATGGAGGACCGCCGGGATCCCTTTGGGTCGTCCTTGGCGCGATCGGACTCGTGCAGTTCGTCGTGCTGCGTCATTTGAAGAAGCGAACGAACCTGCTCCGCGTCGATCGCCGCCGCGACGCGGGTGGTGCGTTGCGGCGGACCGAGAGTGTCGTTGTAGACGAACGAACGCGTGGCTGTGGGGTGGCGTCGGGTTCTCCGAGCGCCCGAGCTCCGAGGTGAAGCATGTTCGATACGAGCGACTGCCACAGCGCATGGCTCTTGATCGGTCTTTCCGGGCA
>JAUIME010000497.1 GCA_030433195.1 bacterium | reverse complement strand
CCCTTCGAACGCGAGGATCGAGGTCGCGATCCGATCGAGAACGTAGCGATCGTGCGTCACCACCAACGCGGCGGTGCCCATCTCGATCAGCAGCTCCTCGAGAGCGCCGAGCGTCATCACGTCGAGGTCGTTGGTCGGCTCATCGAGGATGAGCAGGTTCGTCGGCTTCAGAAGCAGCTTCGCCAAGAGCACGCGGGCCTTCTCCCCACCGGAGAGCGCCGAGACCGGCTGGCGTTGCTGGCCCCCGTCGAAGAGGAAGCGCTCGAGGTACGCGTGTGCGCTGATGCGGCGACTGCCGAGATCCACCTGCGACGCTCCGCCCGACACGTTCTCGAGGATCGTCGCCGACTCGATCTCGTCGAACGGGATGAACTCGTAGAAGATGCCGTTGTCGATCACGAGGCGCATGTCGTCGGCGCCGCGTCGGTCGGTGATCGCGAACATGCCGCCCTCGGATGCCGAGAACGTGTCCATGTGCACGACGTCGGTGCCGAGCATGCGATCGAGCGCTTTACGATACGGCTGCCACGCCATCCCGAAGTGGACGACGCCGCCGAGGTTCTTCCAGACGTCGCGCACGGTCTGCACCTTCGAGCCGTAGCGCTTGCGACCTTCCTTCAGGATCTCTTCGAAGAGGATCAGGACCCAGGAAGGGCAGGCCGAGACGAGGCGGATGTCTTCGTCGATCGAGGCGTCGACGATGCGTGCGATCTTCTCGGTCCAGTTGCCGATCGACGAGATCTCGGGCGTCGGCAGGCGGTAGCGCTGCGCGAGCTTCGGCGTGAACTGCAGCATGATGCCGCTGGCGTCCCCGATGAGGCTCTCGCCCTCTTTGCGGAGCGGGGCGCTCCCGGCGAGGTACAGACTCTTGCCGCGCGCGAACGTTCGATCGCCCGTGAGAGCGAGGAAGTGCGCGGCGACGCTGAGTCCGCTCACGCGGTTGGCGCGGATGTTGTCGATGCTGACGGGCAGCAGCTTGTTTCCCGAAGTCGTCCCCGACGACAGCGCGAAGTACTTGATGTGTCCGGGCCAGGTCACGTCGCGGTCGCCGCGAAACGCGCGATGCCAGTGCGGTTGGAGGTCTTCGTAGCTCTGGAGCGGGACGCGCTCCCGGAACGTGCGCGCGTCGTGGATCGAGCTGTAGCCGAATTGGCGACCCCACTCGGTGTCCGCCGCGCGCGCGAGGAGCTTCTTCAACTGCTCGTGTTGCGCCGCCTCGGGATTCGCGCTCGCGCGGTCCATCGCACGCATGCGACGTCGCGTCATTCTCTCGAGGATGAGGTTCACCAGACTCATGCGTTCGGTCTCGCGTCGATCCCTGGACTCGCCATGCCGCCAGTACGCTACGGCACCCGCAAGATGCAATACAGCCCGAAGCCGATGAGCACGCTGCCGAACACGCGGACGAGCGGCGTGAGCCAGCCGCGCGGCAGGCGCTCCCGATTTCGAGCGAGCAAGTATAGAAGAAGGAGTAGCCACGCCGCCATCCCCGCGCCCGCTCCCACGGCGAACGCGAGATTCTCACCGATTCCGGGGCCGATCCAGCCCGTTCCGTGGAGCGCGCCCGCGATGAGAATCCACGACACGATCAGCCCCGGGTTGAAGGCGCTCACGAGGAACCCGGTCCAGAACGCGCCGTGGAGGTGGAGGCGGCTCGGGGCCGGCGGGGGTGTCGCGTCGAGCTCGCGTCCGGCGCCGCGAACGACGTGGATTCCGTACGCAATGAGCGCGGTCCCGAACGCGAGCCGGACGCCGACGTGCTCCAGGACGCCCGTGAGACTGCCCGAGATTCCCACCATCGTGGCCGAGCAGTACAGGAAGTCCCCGAGGCAGCCACCGAGGATCATCGCGATGGTCGGTGAGACGCGGCCCTTGAGCCCGCCCGTGATGACCGCCACGTTGAGCGGGCCGACCGGAATGGCCGCCAGAAAGCCGATTACGAGCCCGATCAAGGGGGCGACGAGGGTCGACATGGAGAATCGGGTTTCCTATGCTCTCGGCCCTTCGACGAGGGGTTCGAACGGGACGGGGGCCGGCGTTCCGTCCCGTGCAGAAAGAGAGATTGTATTTCCGTCGAAGTCCTTTACAATGAGGCGCTTGTCGCCGATCCGAGCGGGCACGGTCCGCCGGTGGGGCGGCTTCGGCGGTCAACGATCCGACGAGCTTCCCGCGGTTCGTGTCCCGGTTGTGCATGGCGGTACCCGCGGTCGTGACCCCCTCGCAAGCGCGCATCGAAGCGCGTGCATCGGGTGGGGGGGCCGAGGGAGAGCCGGGCGAGCTCGTGTCGATCGACGCTTCATGGACGCGCAAACGCTCTCGCGCGAGCCTTGTCGGGCGAGCGGGGCATTCCTTCGAATTCGCATGCACGAGGCATCCGAGCTTTGAAAGACATCTTCGCCAAATGCGAGGCCTTCTTGGCGCGGTCCAAGACCGTCCTCGCTGGAGATCAAGCGCTGGCGACGCAGCTCTTCACGAGTGTGTCCCCCGAAGAGAACGCCGGGCCGTGGATCGAAGTCAACGGCCGCAAGATGCTCCAGTTCAGTACGAACGATTATCTGGGGCTCGCGTCGAATCCCGAGGTTCGCAAGGTCGGGCTCGACCTCGCGGAGCGGTTCGGGTTGTGCTCGCCGATGGGCTCGCGTGTTCTCACGGGGACTACGGAGCACCACCTGCGTCTCGAGCGCAAGGTCGCCGAGTTCAAGCGCACCGAAGCGGCGCTCACGTTCGCCACGGGTTCGAACGCGATGATGGGCGCGCTCGCTTGCGTCGCCCATCAGCGCGACACGCTGATCATGGACCAATACGCGCACGCGAGCCTCGTGTGCGGCGCGAAGATCTCGGGCGCGAAGACGCTGTTCTTCCGTCACAACGACATGCAGGATCTCGAGAGCATCCTGCGTAAAGAGACCGACGCGCGTTCGATCGCCATCGTCGTCGACGGCATCTACAGCATGCAAGGCGACATGGCGCCGCTCGACGAGCTCGTCGAACTCAAGAAGAAGTACAACGTCCGGCTGTTCGTCGACGACGCGCACGGCAACGGCGTCTGCGGTGACGGCGGTCGCGGGACTGCGGCGCACTACGGCGTCGAGGACGAAATCGACCTGCACATGGGTACGTTCAGCAAGGCCGTCGGGACCATCGGCGGCTTCGTCGCGGGTCCGAAGGTCGTGCTCGATTTCATCCGCTACAACGCTCCCACGTTCCTGTTCACCAAGGCGATGCCGATCAGCATCGTCGGGGCGACCGAAAAGGCGATCGACCTGCTCATGGACGCCGACGACCGGCGCGCCAAGGTCTGGGAGAACACGAAGCGATTGCAGGACGGTGTGCGCGAGCTCGGCTTCTCGATCGGTGAGACGCAGTCGCCGATCACGCCGATCAAGGCGAAGGGCTCCGACGCGCTCTACATCGCCGACGAGCTGCGGCGCGACTACGGCATCTGGGCGGTGCCCGTGATCTATCCGGGCGTGCACCTCGGGACGTCGATCGTGCGTGTGATTCCGACCGCGAACCACACCGAGGCCGACATCGATCATCTGCTCGACGCGCTCGGAGCCATTCATCGCAAGATGGCGTTGGCTCCGCAGGCCTCGGTCTGATGAAGGCGGCGTTGCTCACGGCGAGCCCGGCATGACACGCGCCGGGTCGTCGGCGGTTGCGGTTCGTCCGGTTCGATCGAAGGCGGATGCGCGCGCATTCCTCGAGTTTCCCTACCGTCTCTATCGCGGACACCCGCAATGGGTGCCGCAACTGCGTTCGGATGCTGCGGCCGCGTGGAACACGAAGAAGAATCCGTTCTACGCGCACGCGGAGATCGAGCGCTTCTTGGCCGAGCGTGACGGGGCCGTCGTCGGACGCATCGCGGCCATTCACAACCGCGCACACAACGAGTATCACGACGAGCCCGTCGGGTTCTTCGGGTTTCTCGAGGTCGTCGACGAACCGGGCGTGACGGCGGCGTTGCTCGACACGGTCGCCGCATGGCATCGCGATCGCGGCATGTCGATCCTGCGCGGTCCCGTGAACCCGTCGATGGGGTCGGAGTGCGGACTGCTCGTCGAAGGGTTCGACGAACCACCCGTGATCATGATGCCGTACAATCCGCCGTACTACCGCGATCATCTCGAGGCGTACGGCTTGGAGAAAGAAGTCGACCTCGTCGCGTTCGACGTGCATCGCGATCCGGGGGAGAAAGCGGGGGTCGCCGAGAGCCGCCAGCGTCTCGCGGGACTCGTCGATCGACTCGCCAAGCGCCATCCCGATCTCTCGATCCGCAAGCTCGACATGAAGCACCTTCGTCGCGACGCGTTCGTGTTGCGGGACGTCTTCGACGGAGCGCGCCGCGACAACTACGGCTTCGTGCCGTCGACGGAAGAAGAGTACGAGGCGCTCGTCGGCAAGCTCGAGCTGATCGTCGATCCCGACATCGTGTCGATCCTCGAGAAGTCGGGGCATCCGG
>JAUIME010000496.1 GCA_030433195.1 bacterium | reverse complement strand
GCCCGCACGAACGGATCGACTCCTTGGCACGATGCGACGTTCACGAGGCGGGACGGAACGTTCGCAATTGATCGGCTTCCCGCGAACACCGAGATCGTGCTGCATGTTTCCTACACGCACGGCGACCGAGAGACGGTGCGCATCCAACATGCCTTGACGTTGGACGCCGGCGAGCATCGCGACGAGGTCGTCCTCGAACTTCCGGTCGTCGACGTCCCTGCGGATGCGATTCGCGGAACGATCCGGTTCGAGGACGGATCCGTGCCGGGGTCGGTGTCGATCGTGCGATCGTACGGATCGAGCTTCGGGAGCCACGGATGTCGAGGTAGCTTCGCTCTCGAGAACCTGCCGCCCGAACCCGTTCATGTGCGCGCGGTCCTCGTTCCGGAACTCCACATCGAAGACCCGCCCTACGGATTCCTCGTCTCCGATCCACAGACGGTAAACCCGGGTACCGAAGTCGAACTCGTCATCGATCGAACGAGAACGGGCACGGCGAGCGGGCGGTTCGCGCCCGAGAGTCCGCGACCGGGTCGGATGATCGCCCACATCCAAGTCTCCGGCGAGCGTTGGAATCGAGGGTGCCCTGTCCTGATCGACGACGGGACGTTCCGGCTCCCGCCGATCACTCCCGGCACGTACGACCTCGAACTCCGAGGCGACGGGATCCGACCGAGGTCGCTCGTCTCCGTCGAAATCGTCGAAGGCGTGGATCTCGACTTGGGCGAGATCGCGTTCGAATCGGCGCTTCCCTTCCGCGGGACGGTCACCGATCCGAACGGCGTGCCGATCGAGGGGGCCCTCGTGAAAGTAGGCGTCTCCTCGGACGGACGCATGCTCGACGAGAAGCCGATTCCCCGAGAGCCCTACACGAGGACCGACGCTTCGGGCTACTTCGAGCTGGCGCCTCGCATGGGCTATGACTTCGGAGTCTGGAAGGAAGGCTACACGCAAGCGACGTTCACGCGCCCCGATCCCTCGGGAGAACTCGAAGCCGTCGTGCTTTCTCCTGCAGGCGATCTGTCGATCACGAACTTGCCTCCCGACCTGAGCGAGGAGGCCGGGTCGAGCCTCCATTTCTGGTCGTTCACGATCGAGTCGCTCGATCCCGCGAAGGGTCGCCTCGGAACCCGACGCCAATCCCACTACGGAGATCAACTCGACCTCTACGCGATCGAGGCCGGCGACTACACCCTGCACTTCTGGAAGGCCGACGAGAACTCGCAGAACGATCCGCCGCCAACTCCAGCACCGCGCGCCTACCTTCGCTTCGACTTCACGATCGTCGCCGGTCAGTTGACGACCCTCGATTTCGGTGCCGCATGGTAACGCTTCGACCGAAGTCTCGAAATCCGATGCGCGCCGCGACCGATCGGGTGATGCGATGAGCCGAGCCGACTTTCTCTTCGGACTGCTGGTCGGCTCGCTCGTACTCCTCGCCGGGTCCGATGCGCGTCGTCCCGAACAGTTCGAGTCTCGCGGCCACGCGAGCGTCGAGGTCCGGACGCCGACGCGAATCGCCACCGATCCCTCCGCCGAACTCGATCCTCCTCCCGCATCGCTTCCGGAGTTCGGCACCGCTCGAACGACGGCCCCCGAAATCCCAACGGCGATCGAAGCCCTGCCGACACTAGCGAGCACTCCCGAAGTCGAGTCGACGCACGAGCCACGGATTCTCGATACGGGAGCCTTCGACGACGCCATCACGGAGACGAAGGAACTCATCGACGAGAATCGGAAGCGATTCCTAGACTTGCAGCGCGAGTACCTGAACCTCCAAGTCGAGCGGGGCAATTACGAATTCCTCGAAAGCGGCGAGGGCCTCGAGGCCACATCGGAGGATTGGACGGTCGCCATCAAGTACGTCGGCGGCAATCCGGTCGGAGTGCGCCTTCGAAAGGGCGAGTTCCCCGACTACGACGCTACGATCGAACGCAGGGTCACGCTACGGGATCGACTCTCGAAGCTCGACCGGGAACGAGAGACGCGCGAGTGACCGACGAGGCGTCGCAGGTCAGTCGACGACCACACCCGCGTCGATCGCGGCGCGCTGGAGGAGCGAGTGCCCGGGATTGAGGCGCAGTGCCTCCGCGAGGACGGCGCGCGCGCGGTCGCTCGCGCCCGTGCGCGTGAGCAGCGCCGCGTAGTCGAGTTGGAGCTGCGGCTCGTAGGGTCGAGATGCGACGGCGGCGGCGAGAATCGCGCGCGCTTTCGCGAGGTCGTCGCGGCGTTCGGCGGCCATCGCGGCGCCGCGGATCGCTTCGGTGTAGTAGACGCTCATGGGGCGTTCCATGGCGGTTTCGAAGCTCGCGAGCGCTTCGAGCGGACGACCGTCTTCGAGCTGAACGGCGCCGAGCATCACGTGCACCCACGGCAGGTCCGGCGTGGTGCGTGCCATCGACGACAGGCGCGATCGATCGAGATCCGTGCCCCGCGCGAGCGTCTGCGCGGTCCGCACCCTCGCGTCGAAGCGTGCGCGTCCGTCGTCGAGCGCACGCTCGATCGCGGCACCTGCGCTGCGATCGTCGACCGCGGCCGCTTCGCGCCGGAGGATCGCCGTGAGCTCGCGCTCGAGCTGCGTCCACAAAGGATGCTCTAGGGTATCCCCGTAGCCGAAGACAGGTTCGGGCGCGTAGAGGAAATCGACGACGACGCGCGCCGTCTCGACGAGCGGCAAACCCGGAACGGCCTCCGTGAACGCGCGCAGGTAGCGGTCGTCGGCGAGGCGCTGCGGGACCGGCGCCGCCCCGTTCGGCGCCGCCCCCGAGTCCTTCGCGACGCCCATGAGATCGAGCGGCATGCGGTACTCGAGCCACACGTTGTCGTCGGTGTTGCGATGCGACGCTTCGGCCGCGAACGCCTCGACGGCCCGACGTGATCCGAACGCATAGTACGCGAGCTGGCGCGCGTCACGAAGTTCGACGGGTTCGAGCGACGCGCGAACACCCGGCGCATCGAAGCGCTCGCGAAGCTCCTCCCACGGTCGCTCGATCGGATCGTTCGACGCGACGACGAGCATATCGCCCGGCCCGGTCGAAAACACGAGCCAGTACGGGAACGCGTCGGTCACGGTCGCGACCATCGTGCGGAAGGTCTCGCGTGACACCTCGTAGGTCTGGATCCACTGCCCGAAGACACCGCCCGGCGCGAGGCGCTCGCGCACACGCTCGTAGAACTCGCTCGTGAACAGATTGGCGACGCCGGCCATCCACGGGTTCGACGGCTCGGAGACGATGACGTCGTACTCGCGGGTGGTGTAGGTCATGTGGGTGCGGCCGTCTTCGAGGAGCAGTCGGCTGCGCGGATCGGCGAGAGGATCGCCGTTGATGCACTCGAAGAACGGCGACGCGTCGATGACGCCCTGCTCGATCTCGATGACGTCGACCGACTCGATCGACGGATGCGCGAGCACGGCGCCCGTCGTCGCGCCGCAGCCGTAGCCGATGACGGCGGCCTGGCGCGGCGACGCGGCGAACAGCGTCGTCAGATGGCCGAGCAGAAGCTGTGTACGCACGTCGTCGGGAACCGTCGACGCGTCGGTCTTCCCGCTGACGCGCAGGCTCGCGTTGCCGTCGCCGGTGTTGAACACCGACACGGGAGCGTTGATCCCTTCGCGGTAGAAGAGCATCGTCTGATCGAGACGCCGCTCGTCGAAGCGCGACACTGCGTACACCTCGCGGTAGAAGCCGAGGTTGAGCAGCGACAGGTCTAGCTTCGGTGCCGCGATCGTCGCGATGATCGCGAGCCCGCCGGCGGCCGTGGCCACGACGATCCGCCGCGCTCCCGCGAAGCTCGGCGCCGCGAGCGCGAGCACGATGCCGATCGCGCAGCTCACCAAGCCCGCCGCGAGGAGTGTCCGCGTCAAGCCGATCGTCGGTAGGATCCAGAATCCGGTCGCGAGGCTTCCCGCGATGCCGCCGATCGTGTTCAAGACGTACAAGCGCCCGACGTTCGCTTCGGGTGCCGCCGCGTCGCCGTGCTCTCGCACCGCGCGCACGGCCATCGGGAAGCAAGCGCCGAGCACGAGGCACGGCAACAACACCACCGACGACGCGACCACCACGTGCGCGACCGCGAACGCGCGCGATCCCAGCATCTCCCGGAGACCGACGTACACCTCGGAGTTCCAACGCGGCAGGTCGTTCACGATCTGCATCGAAAGGAGCACGACGAGCCCGAGGACGACTTCGAGGATCGCGAGGCCGCCGAGGCCACCGAGTCGCGTCGAGCGAGCCCACCGCGCGAAGATCGCGCTTCCCGCTCCTACGCCGAGCAGATACGTCCCGAGCATCGCCGCGAAGACGTAGACCGTCGGCCCCATCGTGAGGCCGAGCAATCGGAACCATGCGACCTCGAGCACCATCGCCACCGCGCCCGAGACGAGAAACGCCACGCCGACGCCCCACTGTCCGGCGCGCCAGCGTCCCCCGTCGGATCGCGGCGGCGGCACGGGATCGCTCGCCGCCACGC
>JAUIME010000495.1 GCA_030433195.1 bacterium | reverse complement strand
CTGGAACACGAACGCGCGCGGACGAGACGAAGCGGCGCGGTCGAGCTGCTTCACGCACGCATCGAGCGTCGCAGCGCGCTCGGCGATCGCGTGCGTCGGATGGATCGGCACGTGCGTCACGTTCCAACCGAGGCGCCCGCCGAGATCCGCAAGATGCGCGGGACCGACGAGGACCACGTCGCAGTCTCGCAGTGCGTCGATCGCGTCGAGTAGCTCGCCCGTCAGCACGGCATCTTTCCACGAGAGCGCGTCATGGAACACGCGACCGCTCGTGTGGTAGATCTCGAAGACTTCTCGCAAACGCTCGAACGAGTAGTCGTGTCCCTTGCCGTCGTCGTCGCGATAACCACGAAAGCTGTGCGCTTCGAGGTAGCGCGGATCGTCGTGCGGACACTGCATCTGCTCGACGAGATCTTGCGGGAATCCGCTCTGCCAGAACGTCTTGTACTTGCGCTGTCCCTCGAGCGATTCGATCGTCGCTTCGTCGAGCGCGGCGTCGAGCGCGGCGCGAAACCGGGCGGGCCGGTCCGAGGCGCCGTCGTCGTTCGCGATCTCTTGCAGCAGCGGCTCGAGGTCGGGATGATGCACGAACAGATCGGCGAGGAGGTCCCAGTACCCATGGGTCCGCTTGACGAGCGCATACGGACGCCCCTCACGGATCCGGTCGACGTACCATGAGAACGCGGGCCGCAACAGCGGTACGTAGTCGGGCACGATCGGCAGGTCGTCGTCGCGGAGTTCGTCCAAAGCGCGGATCCTCGGCTCGAAGGGACACGGGACTCTCGGTTGATCGGCAACCGAAGGCGCGTTTCCTGAGCCCCTCGGACGCAGTCAGCGCGTCGGAATCGGGATTCGCGCGGCGCGCGACCTCCACAAGCACCGCAAAACCCAACAGCGAAGCCACTTACCGCATTCAGCGAGACTCCCCGTTCACGAGGACCAATGCGAGAGGTCGCGGCCGGTGAGGTCTTCGAGACGCCTCACGGTAGGCGCGAAGTACGCGTCGACTTCGTCGCGATGCTCGTCGGGAACGAGCGACGGCTCCCGACTCGCCGCCACGCGCTCGTCGAGCTTCGACTCGTCGTAGATCACGTCGACCTCGAGCCACGCGAGAAGCTCGGAGAGGAAGCCCGCCGGATCCGCCTCGAGATCGTCGTGGAACGTCACGAGCATCCGATCGGGGGGATAGAACGCGGCAAACTCGGCGATTCGCGCCGCGTAGTCGCCTTGATCGGCCATGTGGCGCAGGTTTGCACGAAACGCCTCGATAAACGACACATCGCCTGGGATGTTGCCGAGGCTTCTCGCCATCTTCCACTGCGAGTACGCGCGCGCCCCCGGCTCGCGCAGAATGCAGAAGAGCTTCGCATGGGGAAGCAGTGCGTGCATGCGCTCGGCGACGCCGTCCTGCGAGAAGTAGTTCGGCGACACTTCGCCGCACAAGCGCCGTGGCGGCGCCGCCGTGAACTGCTCGCGGTACCATGCCTCCGGGCGTCCCGAATAGAAGTAGTTGAGCTCCTTGCGATCGGGCAACCAGAGATCTGGGTGCCGCCGCAACTGGGTCCACGTCCACGTCGTTCCGGACTTCTGAGCGCCAATCCCCACGAAGTGCGGCAAGCTACGGGTCACGGTGGAGCTCCCTCGAGAAGCGGTCATCGAGACGACATCGTCCTCGATCGCTATCGTCAGAAACTCCCGGCCACATGAAGTGATGGCGTGTCAGTCGCGCGTCATCGCGAGCAGCCGCAGCGTCGTCTTCCAGTTGCGCACGGTCGTGATGGTGTCGAGCGTGCGGTCGAACCACGCATTGGTGAGCTTGGTGCGCGCGACGCCGTTCGGGCAATGGAGGTACAGCTCGCGCCGCACGAGCTCGAACCGGTCGGGCGGCGAGCGATCCGGGTCGAGCGCGGCGCGCGCGGCGGCCTTCGGTCGATCGGCGAGAAACCCGACGTGAAGCTTCGACTCGTCGGCACCCTCGGCGACGAAGGGATTGGCCTCGACGATCGCTTCGAGCTCGGCCGCCGTTCGCGTGACGACGGGCGCTTCGAAGCCGAACGCCTCCTCGATCGCGGCTTCGACACGCGCGGCGAGCCCTTTACCCTTCGACGCGGCAACCGCGTACACGACGTTGCCGCTTTGGATGTACGTGCGCACGTCGCGCGCGCCCGCGGTCTCGAAAATCGTGACGAGCTCCTTCATCGGCAGCTTGTGCTTGCCGCCGACGTTGATGCCTCGAAGGAGCGCGATCGCCGTATTCGATCGTCCCGCCACGATACCTCCCGATGCTCCGGCGCGAGCGGGATCAGAACCGCAGGTGCGCCTGCAGATAGAAGAAGTCGGAATCGCCGCCACCGCCCGTATCGGAGATGAAATCTCCCGCGAGAAACCGCGAGTACCCCGCGAGCAAGGCAAGGCTCTCCGTCGTCTGCCACTCCACCGCGAAGTCGAGCTCGTTGCCGAGATCCTTCGACGCCCCCTGCTGCCCCGGACGCACCTGCGCGCCCGAAGCCGAGAACCATCCGCCCATCTCGTCGGCGAGGCGCAGGTAGTGGAAGTCGATCGAGAAACGAACGTCGTCGTGCGGCTTGGCGCTCACGCCACCGTGCAGGTCGAGGATGTTGCTCCACGCCGCGAGATCGGCGTAGCCGAAGTGCTTGTGATTCGTCGGGAACAACACCTGGAACGTTTCGGTGTCGCCGTCGGTGTTGTCTTCGTCACCGGTCGCGTAGTCGAAGCCGATATCGAGACGAGGCGTGAGCGGGGCTTCTTCGATCGTGAGACCGCCTTCGAGGGCCATCGCGTAGGCACTGAGATCGTCGCTGTTCACGTCGCCGGTCTGGTACGCGAACTCGGTCGTGTAGTCGAACAGGTCCTGCCCGCCGAACACGCGTGCGCCGATCGTGTAGAACTGCGTGTTGCCGCTGTCGAGTTCGCCGAACGCGCGCATCTGGTCGCGCAAGTAGATCACGTAGCCTTCCACGTTGACACCCGGCTCGACCTCGCCGAGGCCCGCGTACACGGCCAAGAAGTCTTGCGCCGGGACGATGTCGAAGGCGTCGTCGCGAACGCGCGCGCCGAAGAAGTCGACCCAGTAGTCTTCTTCGTCGGGGTGATAACCGAGACGAAATCCGTCGTAGGTCCGCCCCTGATCGACCCACTCGAGAGCACCGATCAAACGCTCGTCGCCGTAGATCCAAACCTGGCGACCGAGCTCGAGCTTCACGCCGTCTTCGACGACATTGTCGAGTTCGATGTAGCCGCGTTTCAGGTCGAGTCCCTCGGAATCGGCCGTGGTCGCGCCTTCGTCGCCCCACGTGCGCACGTCTTGGATTTCGAAGACCGCGCGGATGTCCTCTTCGACCTCGAGGTCGAAGCGCAACCGCGACCGCATGTGAGTAAAGTCGAGCGATCGTGTGCCCGACGGGTCGAGCGCGGAATAGTTCGGATCGCGATACTCGAAGCGCGTGCGCAACTCGCCGCTCACCGACAGACTCATCGAGTTCGGCAGGCGGATGCGCGGCTCGCGCGAGGCGGAGTCGTCGTCCGCAGCGGCGGAGGATGGCGCGTCGCCTTCCGACTCCCCGGCCTCCCCGGCCTCCCCGAGCGTCTCGGCCGCACCGAGCACGCCGCTCGCCTCGAGGTCGGCTCTCCACTTACGCAATGATTCGACTTCGGTGCGCAGCTCCTCGAGCTCGCCCTGGAGCTTCTCTTTGTCTTCGTCGGCGACCGCGACTCCCGCCACCGTGATCGCCAAGACCCATCCCGCCGCGGTCAAGAATCCGAAGCTCCGACCGATTCTCATCGCCCCCTCCCGTTCCTCGTCGAGCGCCGACTCGACCGCGAGGCCCCGCCCGTCGATCGGACGACGGTGCGGTCGAGCGCGCGCCGACGAGACGGAGGCCCGGTCGACGCACGCAGCGGTTTACCAAACGAGTCCCGGAACCCGCACACCCGCGCCCCGTGGAGGCCGCAACCCGGGTTCGGTGCGTCGATTGCAACGCATCGAGGGAGCGTGAGCGAAAGATGAGCGTTCGGCTATGCGGCAGCGCCTCGGCCACGAACCCGCGCGACGAGCGCCGCGATCTGCGCGCGGTGGATCCACGCCACGACGAGGCCGGCCACGAACACGACGAGCGCCATCCCGAAGAGCGTCTTGTGCTCGTTCAGGCGGACCTTGCACTGCATGCTCGCGACGGTCGCCATGACATCGGTCAGACGGGGAGCGCGGTAACTTACTTGCTGGCACGCCCTTGGTATTCGCCGGTGCGCGTGTCCACTCGAACGACCTCGCCCTCACTGAGAAACAGGGGTACCTTGATGACCGCGCCCGTGCTCAGCGTGGCCGGTTTGGTGCCCCCGCTGGCGGTATCGCCCTTCAGGCCGGGGTCGGTCTGGGTAATTTCCAGTTCGACAAAGTTCTGTGGTGCAACCGACAGCGGCGCACCGTTGTACAGCGTCACCTCGCACGGATCCTGCT
>JAUIME010000494.1 GCA_030433195.1 bacterium | reverse complement strand
GTCGACCACCGCGATGTGCTGCTTGGCGAAGTCGAGCATGCGTCGAGCCTGCTCGAGCTCGGGGTTCGGCGTCTGGTCGGGCGCGGACTTCGGCATCTGGCTCTCGATCATCGAGAACGCGAAGTCCGTGACCGTCTTCACGTCGAAGTAGAAGCGCGAATCTTCAGCAGCGGGAAGCTTGCTGAACGACGCGTTGAAGCGCGCATTCTCGTTCAGCGAGCGCGTCTCCTTCGGCGACTTCAGGCGGGCGAGCGTCTCGCCGAGGTGCTCGCGGTGATTCGCGAACACGAGCACGTCGCCGAAGCTCGAGATGAAGAAACCGAAGGGGGCTCCCGGAAACTGAATGCCCGTCACCTTCGGGCCTTCCTCGGGCGACTCCTTGACGCGCGCGATCATCGGCTGCATGCCGACCACGGCGTCGAGAATCTTGTCGAGGCCGCTGACGAGACCCGGCAGCTTCTTCGTATCGACGCGGAAGAGATTCACGTTGACCGGTCCCATGCCGGTCATCGTCATGGCCCACGCGGATTCGGACTCGCCGAGGGCACTCCAGTCCACGCCCGAGATGAGGTCGCTCACCATCTTCATCGGCCCTTCGGCCTGCGCGCGGGCGTCGGCCGGGACCAGCTCGACGAACATCGCCTTCAAGTCGTTCAGGATGCCGCTGGCCTTGAATTCCTCCCAGACCTGCTCCTGATACTCGCGGAAGTACGCTCGCTCCGGGTTCACGGTCCAGTGCCCGAAGACGAACGCGCCGTCGGGGACTCCCTCCACCAAAGCCGGGCCCGAGGTCCGAGCCGTCGCCGGTCCGGCCGCCAAGAGCAGCGTGAGGGCGAGAATCGAGCCCGACCACGGGCGTCGACAGAGATTCTTCAACATTGAAAGCTCCTTGCTGTTGCGAAATCGCGGGAAACGAGTGCAGGGGAAGGCGGAATGCGACGCTCCACGTCCCCTTGGACCCCGAGTGAACTATACGAAATCGGCGTCGGGCGCAACGACCGCCGCGTTCTGGCAGGTTCGGCGGCTAATCCGGACGATTCAAGAGGTGTCGAGCGAGTCCGGGCCAACGGCCCGATCAGGGGTCGAGGTCGTCCTCGAAGCGCACGACCTCCAATTCGGGTTCGCTCCCGGCGACCCCGATGGCGGCCATCGTGTAGTCCTGGCTTTGGCGGATGCGGAAGTTGCGCTCGGCAAGCGCGACTCCGGTCGCCGACTCCTCGATGCGCACCGAGCTCGTGCCGGACTCGACGAGGAAGTAGCCCGACGTCGTGCCGAAACCCACGCCGGACGCGATGAGCACGTCGTCGACGAACAGGTCGAGCGGACCGACTTCTCCACCTTCGGCTCGCAGCGCGACGTTCGTGAAGCGCACGCGACCGGCGAATTCGATCCCCGCCGTGTCCGGGTCGTCGATTCTCACGGAAACGATCGAGCCGTCCGACGCCGACTCGTAGAGCAGCATCGTCACGTCTTCACCCGACGCGAGCGCAACCTCGCCGAGATCGAGCACCGGCGCGCCGGTCGTGCCCCCGCGTGTCTCGATCCGGTAGGTCCCGGGAGCGATCGCGAGGTATCGTTCGCTGTTGCCGTATTGGATGCGGTTCGTGGCGAGCGCACCATCGATGAAGATGTCGAGGTTCTCGTCGATCGAAGGGATCGCGTGCAAGAAGCGAATCAAGGACGCTTGCTCGAAGAAGGCGCCGCTGTCGTCCTGCAGCATGTACGCGTCGAGGCTTCCGTCCTCGATCTCCCCGAGGAGCAGCACGCTGTAGTCGCGCCCCGGCGGCACGTTGTAGGCCCGGTTCCCGATGAGCTTCACGCCGGTCTCGGCGTCGCGCACCCGCAGCTGGATCGGCCCCGCCTTCTCGCCGACGACGCGGCTCGCGTCGAGGTACCGGACACTGCGGCCGACGAGGTCCCCGTTCAGAATCATGTCGATGTCGTCGACGTCGGTCGCGCCGTGAGCGATCAGGTAGCGCGCGCGTTCGTTGCTCGCGCGCCCCTCCTTCTGGTTGTATCGCAGCAGGTCGAGCGTGCCCTCGCTCTGCCGTCCGATCAGGAGCACGGTCTGCTGACCGCCCGACGGAATCGGGTCCGGCTCGACCGGCCCTGCGAGGATTTCGTCACTGCCCGCGATTCGGTAGGTGATCGTGAACGGCCGCGCGCGAAGCCGCATGTACCCGCTGATCTCGCCGGGAGCGAGATCCTCGAACACGAGCGTTTCGTCGATCCAGACGTCCGCGATCGGAGCCTCGTCGGAGAGATGCCCGAACGAGAAGAAGTAGCGCGGATCGCTGCGCGTCGCCTTGCAGCCGAAGCCGGCGACGACTGCCGCGATCAAGATCCAAGCCGCCCACGAGATGCGAGGCATGGCGTACTCCGGCCTGTAGGTGCTCACCCCTTCATCGCCTCGTCGAGGTCGGCGAGAAGATCGTCGATGTGCTCGATCCCGACCGACAGTCGCACGAGATCGTCCCCCAAACCGCGCGGCTCGCGCACCTCGGGAGGAATCGACGCGTGCGTCATCTTGCCGGGATGTTCGATGAGGGACTCCACGCCGCCGAGCGACTCCGCGAGCGTGAAGACCTTCGTCTTCCCGCAGATCGCCACGGCCTCGTCCACGCCGCCTTCGACGTAGAACGAGATCAACGCCCCGAAGCCGCTCATCTGCTTCTTGGCGATCTCGTGGTGCTCGAACGACTCGAGCCCCGGATACAAGACCTTCCGCACGCGGGGATGTTTCTCGAGCCAATCCGCGATACGCCGCGCGTTCGACTCGTGCCGGTCCATCCGCACGCCGAGCGTCTTCAAGCCGCGCAGGACGATCCACGAATCGAACGGCCCCGGGATCGCGCCCATCGCGTTCTGGGCGAACGCGAGCTTCTCGTGAATCTCGGGATCGTCGGTGACCGCCGCTCCCCCGACGACGTCGGAGTGGCCGCCGAGGAACTTCGTCGTGGAGTGCACCACGAAGTCCGCACCGTGTTCGATCGGGCGCTGGAAATAAGGAGACGCGAACGTGTTGTCGACCCCGAGCCACGCGCCGTGCTTCTTCGCGATGGCGGAGACCCCCGCGATGTCCGTGATCTGCAGCAGCGGGTTCGTCGGCGTCTCGACCCAGACGAGCTTCGTCTCGGGGCGCATCGCCGCTTCGACCTCGGCAAGGTCGGCCGTCGTCACGTAGGTGAAGTCGATCCCGAAGTCGCGGAACACCTTCTCGAAGACCCGATACGTTCCGCCGTACACGTCGTTCGACGACACGACGTGATCGCCCTGCGACAGCAGCGTCATCGCGGTCGACGTCGCCGCCATCCCCGAAGCGAATCCGAGCCCGAACCGCGCCCCCTCGAGCGCCGCGAGACAGGTCTCCATCGCACCGCGCGTCGGGTTTTGCGTGCGCGAGTACTCGTAGCCCTTGTGCTCGGCGACGGCGGTCTGCGCGTAGGTCGAAGTCTGAAAGATGGGAACGACGACGGCTCCCGTCGTCTCCTCGGGTTCTTGTCCCGCGTGAATGGCGGTCGTCTCGAAGTGCATGAGCGGATCCGTTTCTCGTTCCGGTTCGTTCGAGGTCGAACGACGTTCTTGAAGGGGCGTTGTCAGTCGCTGAGTTTTGTCAGTCGCTGAGTTTCGTCAGTCGCTGAGTTTCGTCAGGCGCTGAACTTCTTGGCCATGAACTCGATGAGGTCGATCTTGGTCACGACGCCGCAGATCTTGCCGCCGTCGCGCACGACGGCCAGCTTGCGTCCCTCGCTCGTGAACACCTCGGACACGGCCGACAGCGGCGTCTGCGTGCCGACCTCGAGGACCGGCGTGAGCGACAGCGCTCCGACCGGCTCGACGATACTGTTCGTGCTCGACATCATGTGTCTCAGGAGGTCCGCCTCGCCGATCACGCCGAGGAGCTCGTCGCCGTCCACCACGAGGAGCTGCGAGATCGCGTGCTGCTTGAGCTTCTCGACCACCTCGAAGACCTTTTCGTCCTTCGTCGCGGTCACCACCGCGGGGCGTTCGCCGGTGCCGATGAGCTCGCCGACCGTTCCGAGGCGCGCGGGATCGTCAAGGAAGCCGCTGTCGCGCATCCATTCCTCGTTGTAGACCTTCGACAGGTACTTCACTCCCGAGTCCGGCAGGATCACGACCGCGCACTTGTACTCGGGGTGATCCTCGAGGTACTTCACGGCTCCCGCCATCGCCGCGCCGGCCGAGCCGCCCACGAAGATCCCCTCTTCCATCGTCACGCGCCGCGCCATGCGGAACGACTCACGATCGTCGACGCGCACCATGTCGTCGAAGACCGAGAAGTCCATGGCGTCCGTGAGCATGTCCTCGCCGATTCCCTCGACCTTGTAGGCCTTCGGCTCGATGAGCTTCTTCGACTTGAAATAGTCGTAGAACACCGATCCCTCCGGATCGACGCCGACGATCTTGATCTTCGGGTTCTGCTCCTTGAGGTACTTGCCGCTTCCCGACATCGTCCCGCCCGTCC
>JAUIME010000493.1 GCA_030433195.1 bacterium | reverse complement strand
CACACGCGCAACCCCGACAGGACGATCACACACCATGCCGCTCTCATGACGTATCCCTTTCTCGTTGACTCGGCTCGAAGAGATGCCTCGCGCGTGGCGCCGAACCGTCGACTCGCGACCCGCATCTCTTCTCGATGACCGCGATGCCCCCTCACACGAGAAGCTCGCGACGACTCCTCAACGAAAAAGTTCCGCACCCGAGGCGTGACGAACGACAACCCGCCCCACTTCGATGCCGAAGCCGCCTTGGATCGACAATGAGAACCAAGCCGTAATGGCTTGCGCAATAACGCGTTAAGCCCCAATCGAGACACTGCGCGTGGCTCTCGCCGAGTGTCGGTGTACACTGGCCGAAATCATGGCGCAGATGCACGAAAAACCGACCGAGCCCGAGGATCCGACCGGCCCGAGAGATCTGTTCGATCGCCTTCGCGACGAGCCCCCGGAGAGCGCCCAGACCTTGATTCCCATCGTGTACGACCACCTTCGCCAGCTTGCCGAAGGTGCGTTCCGCGGCCGCGCCGCGCAGCACACCTTGCAGCCGACGGCTCTCGTCCACGAAGCCTGCCTGAAACTGATGCGAACGCAATCCGACTGGAAGAGCCGCTCGCATTTCATGGCCCTCGCCGCCACCGCCATGCGGCAGGTCTTGCAGGATCACGCGCGAGCCAAGCGCACCGCCAAACGCAGCTCCGGACGTATCGAGGTCACGCTCGATCGATTCGAAGCGTCGTCCGGCCCCCGAACCGTCGACCTCATCTCGTTGGACGAGGCGCTCACGATGCTGGACGAATTGAACGATCGCTACAGCAGGCTCGTCGAACTGCGTTTCTTCGGCGGCCTGACGCACGCCGAAATCGCGCACGTACTCGAAGTCTCCCCGAGCATGATCGACAAGGACTGGCGTTTCATCCGCGCGTGGCTGAAGCGGCGGCTCAAGGACTCGGATCCGACGTGAGTTCCCGAGAGCGCTTCGATCGTATCGCGGAGATCTTCGACCGAGCGTGCGACCTCCCACCGGACCGGCGAACCGTATTCCTTCGCGAAGCGTGCGGCGACGATCACGACTTGCGCGCGGAAGTCGAATCGCTCCTCGACGAGGACGCGGACACTTCGGGATACATCGCGCTCGAGCGCGCGGGCGCGGGCGTCGAAGTCCTCGCGTCCGGGCTCGGCGACGACGACACAAGAGGCGCTGCTCGGCCTTGGCCCTCCGTCCTCCCCGATCGGATCGGACCCTACCGCGTGAGCCGCATGGTCGGACAAGGCGGTATGGGCGTCGTCTACGAAGCCACACGCGAAGAACCGCCGCTTCGCGTCGCGATCAAGGTGATTCGACCCGGCCTCGGCGAGGCCACGTCCAAGCGGTTCCTGCGGGAGGCCGACATCCTGCGCCACCTCGCCGACCCCGGAATCGCTGCGTTCTATGAATCCGGCGAGGCCGATCTCGAAACAAGCGACGGCTCGCGGACGCGCGTATCCTTCCTCGCCATGGAGCTCGTCGAGGGCGGCACGATCCTCGAGCACGCCGAACGAGAAGCCTTGGGCCGTCGAGCGCGCATCGAGCTGGTCATTCGCATTTGCGATTCGTTGGATCACGCGCACGAGGTCGGCATCGTCCATCGCGACCTGAAGCCCGCGAACATCCTCGTCGCACGCAACTCGGACGATCCTCCGGGCACGGCTCGCCCCAAGATCCTCGACTTCGGGATCGCGCACACGGATCGCGAACTCGACATCCATTCCGTCACGGAGACTCGAACCGGGATGTTGCTCGGCACGATCGCCTACATGAGTCCCGAACAGGTGACCGGAGACGTCTCGGCGATCGATCGACGCACGGACGTCTACAGCCTCGGAGTGATCCTCTTCGAGCTGCTGACCGGACGGTTGCCCTACGACGTCCGCGGCAAGCCCGTTCCCGAGGCCGCGCGAATCATCAGCGAAGACGACCCGACCAAGCTCGGATCGGTCTCAATGGATCTCCGCGGCGCGATCGAGACGATCGTCTCGAAGATGCTCGAGAAGGAGCCGCATCGCCGTTATCCGACGACCGCCGCCCTCGCCGCGGATCTCAGGAACCATCTCGACGGTCGTTCGATCCAAGCGCGTCCGCCGACGTGGCGACGTCAAGTCGGCAAGCTCGTACGGCGGCACCGCGCCCTCGTTTCGGGGGTCGTGGGAACGATTACGGCGCTCGCGCTCGGCCTCGCGGTCACGATCGTCATCGCGCTCAGCGAAGCACGGTCGCGTCGACGCGCGGAAGACAACGCCTACCGCGCGATGATCGCGGCGGCGACCGCCTCGCAGCGAACCTGCGACCTCACGAGCGCGCGGCACTACCTCGATGCAACCGAACCCGAGCGGCGCGGTTGGGAGTGGTACCACCTCGCAGCGCATCTCGACGAGAGTCTCCTCGCCATCCCTGTCGAAATGCAAAGATCGGACCCAAGCTCGGTGGCCATCGACCCGGCCGGACGCACACTGCGGGCGGTGTTCATCGATCCCGACGGCAACACGCAGATACGCGCGTGGAACCTCCGTACCGGCGCGGAATCCGGAACGCGGATCATCAACGGACCTTTCCGAAGCGTGTGGCTCGATGCAGACGGCGAACTCGCTTATCTGCGGGATCCCCGGTATCACCTGCTCGTCGAGCGAGTCTCCGACGGATCCCGTGTCGGAGAGTACGAGCTTCCTCCGACGCAAAAGAAACCATCGTTCGACCTTGGATACCGGATGGCCGCCGTCCACACGAACGAGGGCGAGCTACGGGTGACGGCACTTCGCCCGGACTCACCCTCCCGCCTGCTCGCGAGCGGGATCGAACAGCCCCGCTTCACGCTCGGCGCAAGAGGATCCCGATGTGCCCTGTACGACGCAGGAGTCATCCGCCTGTGGGATCTCGACGGCGATTCGGAGATTCTGCGACTCGATACGGGCGGCTTTCGCGCGCGCGAACTCTACATCGACGAGAGTTCGAACTACCTGACCTCGGTCGAACGAGACGGCCGACTGCGGGTATGGTCGCTCGACCCCAGCGACTCCGCGAATGCCCCACGAACGCTCCAACACGGCGACAACGTGTATGCCGTCGCGTCGACTCCGGACGGCGAGCGGCTCGTCACGGGCGGCGACGAACGCGTGTTGCGCGCTTGGACGATTCGGACCGGTCGGATCGACATCACGCGCAAGGGGCACACGAACCGGATCCGCAAGATCGCCGTCTCCCGAGACGGCGGTCTCGCGGCGTCGATCGGAGACGATTCCACGATTCGCGTTTGGTCGATCGGAAGCGACGAGTATCGAGCTCTTCACTTCGGGAGCAATCCGACATCGCTCGCACTCGACGAAGACGGGGAACGATTCTTCGTGCGCGTCGCGTCGGGGCATGTCCATGCGTTCGACGTGGCATCGTCTCGTCACTTTGCGACGTTCCCCTCGAATCTCGACCTCGATCGACGACCCGGCCAGATCGCGATCGACGGACGCGGGAGGTTCCTCGCCGTTCTCGAGACTCGGAGGTCGACGCCTCGCGGGCAGCTTCGCATCTTCGACCTGACAACAGGTGAGCCGATCGCGCACCGGACGTTCGGATCGGGTACGCGATCGAACGCATGCAGCCTCGCGCTCTCGCCCGACAACTCGACACTCGTGTGCCAGCTTCCCGTAACCGGTTCGTACGTGTTCGACACAGCCGACTGGACGTTGAAGACGACGCTACCGGTCGCGCAGAACGCGAACGCGGCCGCCGTTCGGTATCATCCCAACGGGTCGATGCTCGCCGTCTCGGGACCTGCTTCTTCGGTGTTGCTACTCGACGCGACGACCTTCCGTGTCCTCGACGAACTGACCGGACACACCGACGACATCCGGGCCCTCGCCTTCAGTCCCGATGGGCGTGAACTCGCGACATCATCGAGGGACGGCACCGTTCGAATCTGGTCGATTGGGGAAGCGAGTGCGCGGCTTGCCGACGTCGTGCACGCGAGCGGGAGGACCGTGCGAACGGTCACGTACTCGCCGGACGGGAGCCGCATGATCACCGGCGACATCGACCGGACGATCCGTGTTTGGGACACCGCGAGCCACCTCGAAGTCCTCACCCTCGTGGATCATCGCGACTTCTTGGAGTCCGTGGTGATGAGCCCGGACCAACGCGTCCTCCTGAGCGCAGCCGGGGATGCCACCGTTCGCTTGTGGGAGATTACGTCGATGGCCGAGCGCTACCGTGCACGAATCGAGTACGACACGATCGCTGCCCGCATGGAACCGTGGCTGTCCGAGCTACGCGCCGACCACGACACGACCGAAATCGCAAACCGGATCCGCGCTCGCGGCGACCTCTCGCTACGCGAGCGCGGCATTGCCAACCAACGACTGCTCGGACTCGCGCGGCCACCGCTCCGAACGGCACTCGTCCGCTAACGCGAATAATTCATGAGATACCGGGCGAAGCGGCGCAGGTGTTGCCAGCAGCAAGGCTTGCGCCTGAGGGCGTCGC
>JAUIME010000492.1 GCA_030433195.1 bacterium | reverse complement strand
CGGCGTCTGTGCCGAGGACGAGGCGACGGCTTCAGCGCTCGTGAGGCGCGCCCGCGAGCTTTCGTCGGAGCGCAACGCCGCGTACGTCGAACTGCGTCAGACCGAACCGTTGCGCGTCGACGTCCCGATCCAGCCGTCGGGTTCGTACGCGACGTTCAAGAAGCCGTTGCCCGACGACCCCGACGACAACCTCGCGTCGATGCCGCGCAAGGCGCGTGCGGCGGCGCGCAAGGCGATGCGCGATTTCCGACTCGAAGCCGCCGTCGAAACCGATGCGCTCGAACGATTCTTCCACCTGTTCGCGCTCAACAAGCGTCATCTCGGATCCCCCGTGTATCCGATGCACTTCTTCCGGCACCTGATGCGCGAGCTTCCCGAGAGCGACATTCTCGTCGTGCGTCACGAGGGCCGTGCCGTCGCCGCGGTGATGAGCTTCTACTACAAGAACACCGTGATCCCGTACTACTCGGGCGCCGACCCGTCCGCCGAGCACATGCAGATCAACAACTTCATGTATCTGAAACTCATGGAGGAAGGATCGCGGCGCGGTTTCGCGACGTTCGACTTCGGGCGCAGCCGCGAGGGGACCGGGGCCTACAAGTTCAAGAAGCACCAAGGATTCGAGCCCGAGCCGCTGCACTACGCCTACGTGGTCGACCCGTCCGCCGAGGTCCCGGATCTCACGCCCGACAATCCCAAGTTCTCGCTCGCCCAGACGGTTTGGAAACGGCTGCCGCTGTTCGTCGTGAAACGGCTCGGCCCGTACTTGATCCGGTACTTCCCGTAGGTCGGGATCGCGGCGAGGGAGTTATCCTCGAGACGCCTCTCCGAAGAGCTCTTCTTCGATGATCTCGCAGAGGATGTGGCCGATCAGGATGTGGTGTTCTTGGATCACGGGCGTCGAGTCCGAAGGGACGACGAGAACGGGATCGGCGACCTCGGCGAGCTTGCCGCCCGTTCCGCCGGCGAGTCCGATCACGCGAGCGCCGATCGTTCGAGCGGCGTCGACCGCTTCGAGAACGTTCCGCGAGTTCCCGCTCGTCGAGATCGCGAGGACGGCATCTCCCGGACGAGCGAGCGCACGCACCTGACGTGCGAAGATCTGGTCGAAGCCGAGATCGTTCGCGATCGCGGTGGCCGACGACGGACCGGTCGCGAGCGCGATCGCGGGCAGCGGATCACGGTCGAACAGGAATCGTCCCGACAGCTCGCCTTCGATGTGAATCGCGTCGGCCATGCTCCCGCCGTTGCCGAAGAGCAAGAGCTTGCCTCCACCGCGGAACGTCTCGACGAGGATCTCCGCGGTTCGCGCGATCTCGCCGGTCATCGACTCGACGACGCGCCGCGTGACCTCGAGGTGTCGTTCGAAGTGCCGACGAACGGCCGGGGTGACGCGATCCGATACGTTCACGAAGGGCCTCCACGCGATTGACAGTGGGAAGGGGACCGAGTATAGATATCCCAACCTAGGTTTGTATAGAACAAGCGGTTGCGAGCGCAGGGGGCCGGGCTGACAACGTCCGGGGCCGGCGACCGCGGATCGGGAGGAGCCCTTTGGACATCCTGCTTGCCGACGACGAGAAGACGATTCTCGTCCCGCTGCGTGACGATCTCATCGCGGCCGGCCACGACGTCGATGCCGTCGCGGATGGGCGGTCGGCGCTCAACCGCATCGCCGAGAAGAACTACTCGTGCGTCATCACCGACATCCGCATGCCCGACGTCGACGGCATGACGCTGCTCAAGGCGATCAAGGAGCGCTCGTCGGACACCGAGGTCCTCGTCATCACCGGGCACGGCACGATCGAATCCGCGGTCGAGGCGATGAAGCGCGGTGCGATCGACTACATCCTCAAGCCATTTCTCAACGAGAGCATCGTCGAGAAGCTCACCAAGATCGAGCAGATGCAGCAGCTGCGCAGCGAGAACGTCCGACTGCGCCGCGAGATCGAGCATGCCAACGAGATCGACAGCATCATCGGCCGCAGTCCCAAGATGCAGGACGTGCTGAACGCGGTGCGCACCGTCGCGCGCTCCGACTCGAACATCCTCATCGAAGGCGAGAGCGGCACCGGGAAGGAGCGGTTCGCGAAGGCGCTGCACCAGCTTTCGCCGCGCGCCGATCGCCCGCTCGTCGTCATCTCGTGCGCGGCTCTGCCGGCTTCGCTTCTCGAGGACGAGCTGTTCGGGCACGAACGCGGTGCGTTCACCGACGCGAAGAAGCAGAAGATCGGTCGCTTCGAGAAGGCGAATGCCGGAACCGTCTTCCTCGACGACATCGACGACATGGACTTGCACCTTCAGGTGAAGCTCCTGCGCGTGCTGCAGGAACGTGAGTTCGAGCGACTCGGCGGAGAAGACACGATTCAGGTCGACGTGCGCGTCATCACGGCCACGAAGATCAACCTCGAGAAAGCCGTCGCCGACGGGGATTTCCGCGAAGACCTCTACTATCGCTTGAACGTCGTTCCGCTGAACCTGCCGCCGCTGCGCGACCGCGAAGGAGACGTCCCGTTGCTCGTGGCGCACTTCATCGAGAAGTTCGCGAAGGGGCGAGAGTACCGCATCAAGCCCGAGGACCTCGAGGCGATGAGCCGGTACTCGTGGCCGGGCAACGTGCGCGAGCTCGAGAACGCCGTCGAACGCGCGATCGCGATGGCCGGCGATTCGAAGTACCTCAAGCGCGAGTACCTGCTGCGACCGCCAAGCGACCTTCGCAAGGCTTACGGCGGTGCGCGCGAGATCCGAACGCTCGAAGACGCCCGGCGCGAAGCCGAACGCGAGCAGATCCTCGTGACCCTGAAGACCACCAAAGGGCACAAGGCGAAGGCCGCCGAGCTCCTCGGGATTTCGCGCAAGAACCTCTGGGAGAAGATGCGCGAGTACAAGGTCGAGGGGGACGAGGCATCCTGACGCCCGACGCCGCCGCGTCGGCACCCGGCCGACGGGTGTTCGCCGCCGACGTGCATCTGCGTCCCGACGCGCCCGAGCGCACCGAGCGCTTCTTTCGCTGGCTCGAAGCCGAAGCGCCGCGCTCGCGCGTCACGTATCTGCTCGGGGACCTCTTCGATCTTTGGGTCGGATCCGGTCAGATGCGCGATCCGTTCTACGAGCCGATCGTCGAGCGGCTCGCGGCGTGCGTACGCGCCGGCGCCACGATCGAGTTCGTTCACGGAAACCGGGACTTCCTCATCGGGCGAACATTCGAGCGAGCGACGGGCATTCGCGTGCACGAAGATCCGATCGTCGCGCCGTACGACGGTGGCGAGACCGTGTTGACGCACGGCGATCTGCTGTGCGCGGCCGACCGCAGTTATCAGCGCACGCGGCGCGTCTTGCGCAGCCGACCCGTGCGGGGGCTCGGGGCGATGCTCCCGCTTGGAGTGGTGCGAGCCATCGGGGCGCGTTTGCGAAGGTATAGTGACCGCGCGGTGAGCGAGAAGAGCCGCGAGATCCTCGAACCGCCGGACGACGCCGTGATCGCGATGTCCGAAGCGGGGCGGCGCCGGACGATCCTGTGCGGTCATCTCCACCACGCGATGCGGCGTACGTACCAGCGCGGCGGCGTACGGTGCGAGCTGATCGTGCTCGGCGATTGGGGACGCGGCGCCTCGTACGTGGAATGGATCGACGGTCGCTATCGCCTGTTCGTGGCGGACGGCGGGCACGAGGGCGAAGGCGCGGATTGGACCGAGGTCACCGAGAGTTCGGGCGAAGGGGTGTGACGACGATGGAGCGTGGCGACGGGTCGGCAGCGGATCGGGCGATGATCGAGGAGGCGATCGTGGCGAGGTTTCGGATCATCACCATCGACGGGCCTGCGGGTGCCGGCAAGAGCTCGGTCGCGCGGCGCCTCGCGGCGGCGCTCGGCTACGAGTTTCTCGACACCGGCGCCATGTACCGTGCGGTCACGTGGCGGGTGCTCGAAAAGGGGATCGATCCGGAATCGGGCGACGAGGTCGCGGCCGTCGCGCGCGCCACGCGGCTCGACTGGACGGCCGATGGCGAGCTGCGCGTCGACGGCCAAACGGCGCCTCCCGCGATCCGCGGGGACGCCGTGAGCGGCGCCCCCTCGGCGGTCTCGGCCAACCCCGGGGTCCGGGACGCGATGGTGGCCAAACAGCGTGCCGTCGCCGAGAGCCGGGATCTCGTGGCCGAGGGCCGCGATACGGGGTCGGTCGTGTTCCCGGATGCCGACGTCCGGTTCTATCTCGATGCGGCCCCGGCGGAACGGGCGCGGCGGCGCGCGGCGCAGATGCGCGCGAACTCGGAGGCGGCCGACGAGGCGGCCATCCTCGCGCAGATCGAACGGCGGGATCTGGCCGACTCGACCCGCCCCAACTCGCCGCTCTGCCGCACCGAGGGCATGGACTACGTCGACACGACCGGCCTGGCCGAGCCAGAGGTCGTCGAGCTGCTGCGTCGGAAAGTGCACGAGGCCATCTCTCCGGCTTGAATTCCGCCGGACGAAGATTTATCGTGCCCGATTCGCGTTTGCCCGCCCGGATTCCGTGAG
>JAUIME010000491.1 GCA_030433195.1 bacterium | reverse complement strand
GCCGGTCGCTTCGAGATTCGTGACGTGTCCGTGGGCTGCTGGATCGGCGCGCGCCATTCGAGGTTCACGCCATCGGCGAAAGAGATGTCGCTCGGTTTCAAGATCGGCGCCGAGCACCTCGCGTTGGTCTTGGGCGACGAAGGCGGTCGAGTCGCCGGCACCGTCGTCGATCCGAGTGGCGTACCCGTTCGCGACGCGGTCGTGCGACTCGGCACCCGCGCTCGCGGCACGAGCGTCGAGCGTGACGACGGCTCGGTCGGGCTCGAGCCGCCCTCGCCCGCCGCGCTCACCGACGACGACGGGCGCTTCGAGTTCTTCGCCACCGCACCGGGAGACGCGCGTGTGATCGCGACACGGCCGGCAAGCGCGCCTGCTCACGAAATCGTCTCGGTTCGCGCCGGAACGACGACCGACGTCACGCTCTCGCTCGGGCCGGGCGTCCGCGTCGAAGGGACGATCCTCGACGTCGCCGGTGATCCCGCGGACGGCGCGCTCGTACGTGCTCGATCGGTCGCGATCGACGGGATCACCGCCGCGCGCGAAACCTGCACCGCGCCCGACGGCACCTTCGCGATCGACCTCCTGCCGGCGGGCGATCTCTGGCTCGAGGCTACGGGCGCCACCGGACGCGGCTTCGCGGGCGCACGACGCAACGGACGCCCCGACGATCCGATTCGTTGGAACCCGCGCCTGTCCGACGGGAGCCGCCTCGAAGGACGAGTCGTCGGCCCCGACGACGCGCCGCTCGACGGTTGGACCGTGCGCGGACGCGCGGCCGGCGTCACCCCGCCGCAGTGTCCGCTGCCGCCGGCCTCCGATCGTTGGAATCGCGAATGCGAGACCGACTCCGACGGACGGTTCACGCTCACGAACTGTCCCCCCGGTGCCCTGCGCATCGACGTGATCTCGCCCGCGACCGACAAAGACGGCGGCGGCTCGGTCGTCGTCGCCGAGCGCCACGACCTCCGTGCAGGCGAAGGCTTCGTCGTCATCCGGCTCGGCGCAGACGCCCTGCCCGACAGCTCCCTTTCGGGACGCTTGATGCCGCGCGTCGGAGTCCCGATCGCGGGACTTTCGGTCATGGCCCACCGCGCGTCGGACGTCTTCCCACAGCGCTTCACGACGCACACCGATCGTGAAGGTCGCTTCCGATTCGAACCGATCCTCGCAGGACGCTACGTGCTCGCCGCTCGGCACGAGCACGATCACGATGTCGTCCTCGCAGAAGCGACCGTCGCGCGCGGCGAACATCACGACGTCGGCACGCTGCAAGTGCACGCGACCGGACGCCTGTCGGGGACCTACGAACGCCACGGCGTCGAGCTCGCCGACCGCCCCGACGTGCGCATCTACGACGCGTTCGGGATGCCCGTGCGACCCGCGACGCTGCAAGGCGATACGATCGAGCCCGTCGATCTCGAGCCCGGCCACTACACGCTCCGCTTCAACGGTTTTGCGCGCGATCGCGTCGCCGCGACGATGGTCCCCTTCGAGATCCGACCCGGGGTCACCACCGAGCTCGACGTCGATCTGTACGAGGGCGCGGCCCGAACGTTCTGCATGCACGAGGCGCCCGAAGTCGCGGGACATGCCACGCGGGTCCGGTTCCACCTGTTCGACCACGACGGCGCCTTGGTTTGGGAAGGCATCGTTCGGCGGGCGGCCGATTCGAAGCACGGCGAGGCCTTCCGCATGCGCGCCTACCTCACCCCGGGAAGCTACACGGCCGAAGCCGTCACCGACGCCGGAACGCGAGGCCGCGCGGCGTTCGAGATCCGTTCCGCCGACGAGCCCATCGCGTCGGTGTGCATCGAGGCCCGCTGACAAACGCCGGCCGCGAATCGCGTCCGCGCGGATCCGCCGTTGGTAGACTGTGGCCCATGATCATCCCGCACGAGCAGCTCGAGCCCGACACGCTCCGTGCCCTCGTCGAAGAGTTCGTGACTCGCGATGGCACGGATCACACCGACGTGGAACCGCGCGTCGAACGCATCCTCGAACAGTTGCGCATCGGCGACCTCGCCGTGACGTTCGATCGCGAGCTCGGCACGACGCACATCCTGCGCCGCGACGACATCGCCGGCGCGAGCGACGACAACATGTCATGAACGGTTCGGCGCCGAACGTCCCGTCCGTCGAGCTCGACGATATCCGAGCGGCGCGCGAGCGCATCGCCGCCGACGTCCATCGCACACCGATGTTCGCATCGAGAACTCTCGACGAGCGTGTCGGCGCCACGGTGCACCTCAAGGCCGAGTCGCTCCAGAAGACCGGCTCGTTCAAGCCTCGCGGCGCGATTCATCGCATCTCGCGCCTCACCGACGCCGAACGCGCGCGCGGTATCGTGACGGTGTCCGCAGGCAATCACGCGCAAGCCGCGGCGTACGCCTGCGCACGTGCATCGATCCCGTGCGCGGTCGTGATGCCCGCGAACGCGCCGGCCGTGAAGGTCGACGCGACACGCGGCTACGGTGCCGACGTCGTGCTGCACGACGACATGCGCACGCTCTTCCAACGCTGCGAAGAGCTGCGCAGCGAACGCGAAGCGACGTTCCTGCACCCGTTCGATCATCCCGCGATCGTCGCAGGCACGGGCACCGTCGGACTCGAGATTCACGAAGACCGCCCGACCGTGCGCACGGTGCTCTGCGGAGTCGGCGGCGGCGGACTCATCTCGGGCGTCGCGCGCGCGACGAAGCGCCTCGATCCGACGATCCGCGTGATCGGCGTCGAACCCGTGGGGGCGCCGGCCATGACGCTCGCGCTCGAGCGCGGCGAGCCCGTGCGCCTCGAATCGGTCGACACGATCGCCGACGGACTGTCGGCTCCGTTCGCGGGCGATCTCAACCTCGCAATCGTCCGAACCGACGTCGACACCGTCGTGCTCGTCGACGACACCGCCATCCTCGACGCGATGCGCTTTCTGTTCGAGCGCATGAAGCTCGTCGTCGAACCGGCCGGCGCCGCTGCCCTCGCGGCCCTTTTCACAGGCGCCGTTCCCGTCTTGCCCGACGACGACATCGCGGTGGTTCTGAGCGGCGGCAACGTCGACCCCGCCCGCTTCGGGAGCTGGTTCGGAAGCTCATAGGCACGATTCCCGAGTCGCCCGACGCCGCCAGTCGGTGCAATCTCCGCCTCTCACGAGATCCTCACCGAGCCCCGCTAGACTCCTCGTCCCGCTTCGACCGTTCCGTTCGTCTCCACAACGCCGAACCGCTGACGATCCCATGACCACCACCCGACCCGCACCGATTTCGACCTCCGCCCCCGCGGCCCTGCCCCCGTCGGTCGAGGCCGACGACCGTATCGAAGTCTCGGTCGTGATCCCGTGCCTCGACGAAGCCGAGACGATCGGCACGTGCGTCAAGAAAGCGCTCGACGGCATCGCGCGATCGGGCGCTCGCGGCGAGGTGGTCGTCGCCGACAACGGCAGCACCGACGGCTCGATCGAGATCGCGACCGAGCTCGGCGCGCGCGTGGTTCCGGTGAGCGAACCCGGGTACGGCGCCGCGCTCATGGGCGGGATCGCCGCGGCGCGCGGGCGCTACGTGATCATGGGAGACGCCGACGACAGCTACGACTTCGGCGAAGTGCCGCGGTTCGTCGAGCGCTTGCGCGAGGGGTATGCCCTCGTGATGGGATGCCGCTTGCCCTCGGGCGGCGGGCGCATCGAACCCGGTGCGATGCCGACGACGCATCGCTGGATCGGCAACCCGCTCTTCTCGCGTCTCGTACGCGCGTGGTTCGGTGCCCAGATTCACGACGTCTACTGTGGTCTCCGCGGCTTCACCAAGGAGATGTACGGACGCATCGATCCGCAGTGCACGGGCATGGAGTTCGCGACCGAGATGGTCATCAAGGCGAGCCTGCACCGCGAGCGCGTGACGGAGATTCCGATCACGCTGCACCGCGACGGGCGGACCGTGCGCGCGCCGCACCTGCGAACGGTGCAAGACGGCTGGCGCACGCTCCGCTTCTTCCTCCTGTGCTCGCCGCGGTGGCTGTTCCTCGCGCCGGGCGCGATGCTCATCGTGCTCGGCCTCATCGGCTACGCGATCGCGCTTCCGGGTCTGCGACTCGGCGGCTTGCACTTCGACGTGCACACACTCCTGTTCGCGAGCCTCGGGATCCTGTGCGGATGCCAGTCGATCCTGTTCTCGATCCTCGCCAAGACCTTCGCGACCAACGAAGGACTGCTCCCGCGCGACGAGCGACTCGACCGGTTCTACCGCATCGTCGATCTCGAACGCGGGATCGCCATCTCCGCCGCCGCGTTCGTGGTAGGCATCGGCCTCCTGCTCGCCGCGATCGACCAATGGCGCCTCGCGGGATGGGGCGACCTCGAATACCCGCGAACCCTACGCCTCGTGATCCCCGGCGCGACGCTCGTCGCGTTGTCGTTTCAGACGATGCTCTCGGGATTCTTCGCGAGCATGCTCGGCATGAAGCGTCGCTGAGCGCATCACGCCGCGTCCGAGCGATCGCGCGCAACGCCCTTCGCGCGTGACCTGCTCCGCGCT
>JAUIME010000490.1 GCA_030433195.1 bacterium | reverse complement strand
GAAGCGGCGCGTGCGATGGGGGCCGACATCATCATCGTCGTCGACATCGGTTCGCCGTTCCACGAGAAGGACGACATCCAGTCGTTCCTCGTCGCGATGGACCAGGTCGTGAAGATGGCGACGCGTCGCAACGTCGAGCGGACGCTCGCCGACATTCGCGACAACGAGATCCTGCTTCAGCCCGAGCTCGAGGGGATCGCGACGGCTTCGTTCGACCGCATCGGCGATGCGATGCGGGCCGGTGTCGAGGTCGCGAATGCCGCGCGCGATCGGCTCGCGCCGTTGGCGATTTCGCCCGAGGCGTACGCCGCGTACCGGGAGCGTCGCACGGCGGATCCTGTCGTGCCCGAGCGAGTCGTCGTGCGCGTCGAAATCGAGAACGACTCCTACCTCGGCGACGCGTCGATTCGGCGGCGCTTGCCGATTCGCATCGGCGATCCGCTCGACGAAGACGAGCTTCGTGCGGCGGTCGCGCGCCTGTACGCGCTCAATGCGTTCGAGGGGGTCACGTACCAACTCGCCGAAGAAGAAGGCGGTACCGTGGTGCGCATCTTCGCGCGCGGTCGCCGTGCCGAGCTCGGTCGTATGCGTCTCGGCCTGCGCCTCGAAGACGATCTGAGCGGGCAGAACGGATACACGGTGGCCGGCGAGTATCGCCGCCCCGGACTCAACGATCTCGGCGCCGAAGCCCGCTTCCGATTGAGCATCGGCGAGACGATGCAAGTCCTCGCGGAGTGGTACCAGCCGCTCGATACTCTGCAGCGCTGGTTCGTCGACGTACAGGTCGACTACACCGAAGACAACGTGAACGTGTTCCGAAGCGGCGACATCATCTCGCAGTTCCGCGTACACGAGGCGAAAGCGGCGCTCGCCGCGGGTCGTGTCTTCGGCAACTGGGGCGAGGTGCGCGTCGGCTTGGAGCGTGGGGTCGGCCACGTCGACACCGAGGTCGGCTCGATCGACGTCGACGACGACTTCGATTCGGGTGCCGTGTTCGCGCGCTTCACGATCGACACGCTCGATCGCGCGTTCTTCCCGCGACACGGGCACGTGGTCGTCGTTAGTTGGGAGGACGAGAGCGAGTCGCTCGGCAGCGACAGCGATTACGAAACCGTCCTCGGCACGATCGCCGGCGTTCACAGTATCGGTCGTCACACGGCGATCCTGTCGATCGGGGGCGGGACGACCCGCGATCAAGACCGCGAAGTGCAAAGCGTGTTGACGCTCGGCGGCTTCCTCAATCTCTCGGGGTTCCAGTTCCGCGAGTTGTCGGGGACCGATATCGCGCTCGCGCGTCTCATCGCGTATCGACGTCTCGTGGGCGACGAGGTCGTCTCGCCGACGTCGATGCCGATCTACCTCGGCGGGTCGATCGAAGCGGGGCAGGCGTGGCGACCGAATCAGGCACGCACGCTCGATAGCCTGATTCTCGGCGGCAGTGTCTTTGTGGGTGTCGAGTCGATCCTGGGGCCGCTCTACCTGGGGGGCGGTTTTGCCGAAGGCGGGAATCGCTCGGTGTACCTGTTCCTCGGCGATCCGTTCTGAATCGCGAATGCGTTATTTCCTACGCGCAGGGACGAGTCGCAACACCGCGAGTCCGACGAGCAGAAACGCCACGATACCGAGCAGTCGCCAGGTGGCGCTCGCGAGAATCTCGTTCGATACGGAGCGGATCGCCCCCGGTGTTCGCTCGTCCTCGAGACGGACGAGTACGCTTTCGGTCTGCTCGAGCGTGGCGGTCAATCGATCCGCGGCGTCGCCGGCCGCGAGCGCCGCTTCGCGTACGTCCTTCATGTCGAGCGGCTCGCGGGGCGGAGTGTTCGCGGCGCCCGGGTCCGGTTCGAAGTGCGCGAGCACACGTCCGAACGCGGCCGCGGTGCGTTCGAGGTTGAGCGCGAGTTCGTTGCCCGCCGAGAGCGTCTTGTCGAGGTCGCCGCGTAGCTCCGTCGACGCAGCAAGTCGTTCGTCGAAGGCCGCGAGAATCGCCTCGCGCTCGGTGGCCAAACGACCGAAGACGTCGTTCACGGTCGCTTCGCGCTCATTCCGAACCGAGGCGGCGAGTTCTTCGATTGCGACTTGCCGCTCCGTCGCGAAGGTCTGGGCGGCCTCTTCGATGGAGAGGCCGAGCTTCTCGGGCCACTGGTCGAACTCTTCGGCGAGGCGACGCCCTATTCCTTCGACGGCCCCCACGCTGCCGATCAGAGCAGCGATCTCGGGCTGTTCGAGCATACGGTAGACCGTGAGTTCGACCTGTTGTCCGAGGACGTAGAGAAGCCGGCTGGAGTACCAGAGGCTTCGCTCGCCGAGTAGGCGGACGTCGTCGATCGCGCGGGCGACTTCGCCGACCTCGCGCAGCAAGGTGGCCGCGATCTCACGCGAGGTCAGGCTCGAGACGTTGCGGGTATGGGCAAAATCACGAAAGCGCGTGAGCTCGACGACGGCTTGGTTCGGATGCTCCTCGATCCACGATTCGATGAGTCCGCGCAAGACACGTTTCTGGTCATCGTCGAGCACGACGGACGCATGGTCCCACAACAGGGACTCGGCTTCGCGCATCAGGGCGACGGCCTCGAGGGCGCATCCGTCGGGGCCGCCGTCCGGCCACTCGCGTGGGATCCAGATTCGCTCGAGCGCCGAGCGCTGCAGCGTCGCGACGACCAACAGGTCGAGCACGGAGGTCGTCGGATTCGCGCTGGCGCCGATGTCGATTGCCGCACCGGTGCCATTGCGCAGGATGGACGTGGCGAGCGATCGCTGATGTGGCGTTGCTCGATCATGACGCAGGTGTAGGTAAACGGCCTCGCCGAGCGCCGCCAGGTACTCGTCGACCATCGACATGAGTCGGGCTTGGACCTCGAGCTCGTCGAGCTTGTGCTTGTCGCGTTCGACCTCGGGGCGCGATGCGGAGTCGGAACGGAGTCGGTCGGTCGCGCTGGGAAGCTTGGAATCCGACGTTCGACAGCCCACCGCGAAGAGGACCGAGATTGCCGCGACGCACGCCGCGGCGGGGATTCGCAGGTGGTGAGATCTACGGTGGATCCGGTCGGAGTCTCGGTCGGAGGCCATGGGGCGCCGATCGTAGCAAACCCCGGGTCGAGGCGGGGTGCGTCTTTCGATCGCCGTTTGCGACCCGAGCCATGCCGCTCGCGACGACGTGGCCGCCGGTGCCCGGCCGGCCCGTAGACGTTGCGGGCGATGGACCCTCAGAACCAGTCCATCGAAGCCGGAGTGTCTCACCGAACCGACGACGAAAAGGACATCCCATGCACCGCCATCGAATGACGTCACTCGCCATCCTCGGAAGCTGTGTCGTGATTGCATCGCTCTTGCCGATCCTGACGTGTCCTGTCTTCGCTTCTTCGAAGTCGACCCCCGACGCGTCCGGGCCGCGACTGTCGCAGATCGCGATGCCGCCGAACTTCCGCTACGACGGAATCGACATCGCCCCGAACGGGGACTTGATCCTGACGGAAGGGTGGCTCGGGCACCGTGTCTTCCGCATGGGATCCGACGGCACGGTGAACGAACTCGCGACGGGGCTCGCGGGTCCGGTCGACGTCGCGGTCGGCCAAGACGACGAGCTCTACGTTTCGAACTTCACCGGAACGACGATCACGAGGATCGACCCGGACGGGAGCGTCTCGCGGTTCGCCGACGTGCCCGTCGGACCGACGGGAATCTGCGTCGATTCGAAGGGGAATGTCTTCGTCGCGATCTTCGGGGTCGGCTACGGAACGGACGACGAAGTCTGGAAGATCACTCCGAGCGGCGACGCGTCGCGATTCGTCGCCGGGCACGGCATGACGGCGATCATCGGTCTCGCGATCGACGAACACGACCGGCTCTACGCCGCGAGCTGGCGCGATGGACGCATCTTCCGGATCCTGCCGACGGGAGACATCGAAGCGTTCGCGTCGATCCCCGTAGTGACGGGCGGTGCAGCGATCGGGCACGTCGAGTACTGCGAGGGCGAGTTGTTCGCCACCTGCGGGGGCAGCGTCTATCGCGTCGCGGCAACCGGTGCCGTCTCGACGCTCGCGGCCACGCACGATCCGCGGCATCCCGTCGCGCCGCTTCTGTCGCCGCTCCTTCGCAAGAGTAACGGGATCGCGGCGGCACCGAACGCGCCCCGGCTCGTCATCGGCGGCGGAGCCCACGACGGCGCGCGCGAGACCATCGCGATCGACCTCGATCGATCGCCGTCGCTCGTCAACGCGAATCGCCTCCTGGGGCTCGGCCGAGTTGACGACGCGATCGCGATGCTCGATGCGCTGATCGAGAAGCATCCCCAGAACGCGCACTTCGTCGTACGTCTTGCGGACGTCGCCTACGAGGCGGGCGACCTCGAGCGAGCCGACGCCGCCTACGCGAAGCTCGTGCAGGCGCCGATGCTGCGAGGCCATGCCTATGTAAGCCGTGCCCGCTGCCTCGCGCGCCTCGGCGTCGTCGAGCGCGCCCTGCGCCTGCTCGACCGCGCCGTCGACGCCGGATGCCGCGATCGCGCGATCCTGCTCGCGGATCCCGACG
>JAUIME010000489.1 GCA_030433195.1 bacterium | reverse complement strand
TGCAGCGACGTCTTGCCCTTCTCGCGGATCTCTTGCAGCAGCCACGTCACCGGGCGGCCGCCGATCTTGCGGAAGAGCGTGAACGCGTAAGCGGCGTCCGACTTCGACGTCCCCGACATGACGCCACGATGGCGCTCGGCGGTCGGCGAATACACCTTGCCGCCACACTGCTCGAACGAGACCGAGAGACACTCGTCGTCGAGGCTCGGCACTTCGTCCATGCACGCGACGCAGATGAAATCGACGAAAGGAACGACGTCGCGCAGGCGGTTGAGGTGATCGCGCGCGACGCGGATCGCAACCGACTGCAGGGCGTCGGCCTTGCCGCGAAGCGTCGGCGTGAACGACGTGAACACCTCCTCGAGGCGTCGAATCGTCGCCGGTAGTTGATCGGGACGCGGGATGATCGTGATCGGAATCAGCGTCTCGGTCGTCGCCGCCGCCGTACCGTCCATGTTCATTTGGATGTCGGTGTCTCTGTGCATCGTCGGCACCTACCCCCGTCGCTCGCTTGCACCCTCTCCCCTATCCGGATTCGTCGAATCCGGATCGTCCGGGAGGAAGGGGCTTCTCTATCGGGATCGTCGCAGCATGACCGTGGGATGACACGCGGATCGGAGCCGCCGTCGCGTGTCCGTTATCGCGCCCACACGTGATCGTCGCCAGGGACCGCCCAGTGCTGCAAAGCGTATGATAGTACCCTTTTCGATCGAAGGCACGCAAGCCTGCTCAACGTTCCCGAAACACATTTCACGAACCTTCGTAACCCGTTTCCCTGCCACGACCTGCTGGCGCCCGACACGATCGCGATCGCCGTTCTTCGGTGACCCGAACCGCCAGGAACAGGCGACTCGGACGGCCCAGGCTCAGGCGGGGTCCGACCGAGGCACGAGCCCGAATCGGCGTTCGCGCCGGCGGTAGTCCGCGATGGCGCGCTCGAGCTCGGCGGGGGCGAACTCGGGCCACATCGTGTCGGTGAAGTAGAGCTCGGCGTAGGCGCTCTCCCACAACAAGAAGTCGGACAGGCGTTTCTCGCCGCCGGTGCGGATCAGGAGATCGACTTCGGGCGCCGGCGACGCCAGTGCGCCCGTCGCGCCGAGCGCTCGCGCGAACCCCTCGCGCGTGGGAGCGGGCTCGCCCGAAGCCGCCCAGCGGGCGGCCGCCTCGAGGATCGCATCGCGCGACGAATAGTCGATCGCCACGCGCAACTGCATCCGCCGACCCGCCGAGGTCGCGGATTCGACGTGATCGACCATCGCCACGAGGCGCGCGGGCAGGCGACGGCGACTCCCGATCACGCTCAATCGTACGCCGCGCTCGACGCATCGGCGGCACTCGAGCCGAAGAAAGCGCCGCAGCAGTTGGAGCAGGAATCGGACCTCGGCGGGCGGCCGGTTCCAGTTCTCGGACGAGAGCGCGAACAACGTCAAGATGTCCACCCCCATGTCGGGCGCGGCCTCCACGATACGCCGCGCCGCGGTCGCACCGGCGCGATGCCCGTCGGATCGGGTGCGGCCTCGCGCGGTTGCGTAGCGACCATTGCCATCCATGATGGCGGCGACGTGGAAGGGCGCACGGGGTCGGTTGTCGCTGTCCGGTGCTCGCTCTATCATGGCGTCTCCAGGCTCGGCCGCGCACCCGTGCGGATCTTGGCGGTGCGGGCGGGTTCGGGATCACTCGACGGTCCTTACCTCGACACGCGATTGTCGAGTACTTTACATTGCAAAGCAAGAAAAAAACCGGGGGCGCATGCGAGTTCCGTTCTTTCAGGTAGACGCCTTCGCCGAGCGCCCGTTCTCGGGCAATCCGGCCGCGGTCTGCGTGCTCGAAGGCTGGCTCGACGATCGTACGCTCGCGGCGATCGCCGCCGAGAACAACCTCTCCGAGACGGCTTTCCTGGTGGCCCACGGGGACGACTTCGAGCTGCGGTGGTTCACGCCGGCCGTCGAGGTCGATCTGTGCGGGCATGCGACGCTCGCGAGCGCATTCGTCGTGCTCGAGCAGCTCTCGAGCGAGCGTCGTGCCGTGGTGTTCCACACGCGACGCAGCGGCGCGCTCACCGTGCATCGCGACGACGACGGACGATTCACGATGGACTTCCCCTCGCGCCCGCCGCGACGACTCGGCGACGACGAAATCGATCTCTTCGCCGAAGCGCTCGGCGCGCGCCCGAACGAGCTGTGGGCCTCGCGCGATCACGTCGCGCTCTTCTCGTCCGAGCGAGACGTCGCCGCGCTTCGACCCGACTTCGATCGCGTGCTCGCGTGCGCCGATCACGCGATCATCACCACGGCACCCGGCGACGCCTCCGACGTCGACTTCGTGTCGCGCTTCTTCGGCCCCGCCGTCGGCGTTCCCGAGGATCCGGTGACGGGCTCCGCGCATGCGACGCTCGCACCCTTCTGGGCCGACCGCCTCGGCAAGCGTGAGCTGCGCGCCCGCCAGATCTCCGCGCGCGGCGGCTCGATCGATTGTCGCGTCGACGGCGACCGCGTCCACCTCACGGGACGCGCCGTGCTCGTGATCGAGGGCACGATGCACGTCCCCGAATCGGCCGAGCGCGAAGCAACTTCCGGCAACCGCATCGGACGTACGCCGTGACGTTGCCGCGCGATCCGTTCGAGCTCGACCCCGAGCAGATGCGCCGCCTCGGTTACGAAGCCGTCGACCGGATCATCGATCACTTCACGGGCGTTCGCGACGAACGCGTGACGAACAAGATCACGCCCGCCGACGCGCGCGCACGATTCGGCGAACCGATTCCCGAAACCCCGTCCGATCCGCACACCGTGCTACGAACGGCCGTCGACGACGTGCTCTCGCACGCGATGCGACTCGACCACCCCCGGTTCTTCGCGTACATCCCGAGCCCGAATAACTTCGTGAGCGTGATCGCGGATGCGCTCGTGGCCGGGTTCAATCCGTTCGGCGGGACGTGGCAAGCCGCGTCGGGTCCGACCGCGATCGAACTCGTCGTGCTCGATTGGCTGCGCGAGCTCATCGGCATGCCGGAGGGCGCGGGCGGGCTCTTCGTGTCGGGCGGATCGATGGCGAACCTCGTCGCGCTCGCGACGGCACGCCACGCCCTCGGCGCCGATGCGAGCGGACTCGTGTACACCTCCGACCAGACGCACTCGTCGATCGAACGGGCGCTGACGACGCTCGGTTTCGCGGCCGACCGACTGCGTACGATCCCGACCGGCAACGACTGGCGGCTCGACCCGAAGACGCTCGAAGCGGCCATCGCGAACGATCGCCGTGACGGCGGCCGCCCCTTCGCCGTCGTCGCCAACGCGGGCACGACGAACACCGGCACCGTCGATCCGCTCGACGAGCTCGCCACGCTCTGCGCGCGCGAGCGCTTGTGGCTGCACGCCGACGGCGCGTACGGCGTCGGCGCGATCGCCAGCGACGAAGGACGCCGTGCGCTCGACGGGCTCGCGCGCGTCGACTCGCTGTCGTTCGATCCGCACAAGTGGTGGTTCCAACCGATCGAAGCCGCGTGTGTCGTCGTGCGCGACGCGTCACTGCTGCGCGACACGTTCTCGATCCTGCCAGCGTACCTGCGCGACACGCGCGGCGCCGACGCCGAGGTCAACCTCTGCGACTACGGCGTCCAACTCACGCGTGCGGCGCGCGCGCTCAAGCTGTGGATGTCGATCAAGACGTTCGGCATGGCCGAGTTCCGCCGCGCGATCGATCACGGGCTCGCACTCGCGCGCTACGCCGAGCGCGCGATCGACGCGTCGCCCGACTGGACCGTCGTCTCGCCCGCTTCGCTCGCGATCGTCGCGTTTCGATACGCACACGATTCGCGCGACGCAGCGGCGCTCCATGCCGACGTCGTGCGCGAAATGTACCGCGAAGGCTTCGCGATGCTGAGCGGCACGACCCTCGGCGACACGCCGGTCCTGCGCCTATGCACCATCAATCCGCGCACGACGGAAGCCGACATCGACCGCACGATCGAGCATCTCTCGTCGACGGCGCGCCGCCTCGCCGGCCGCTGAAAAACCGCCGCGATTCCTGTCCTCTTCCCTTCTCCGACGGTGCGTACGTCTCGGGATCGCGCTCCGCTGCACCGCGTCGAGCGCGAGGAGAGGACCCCGACACGACGGGGATATCGCGAATCGGTCCGAAGAACCGATGAGGACGCCGGCGGCGGGGACTTCCCGTCGCCGGCTGCGATCCGTCGCGACGCCGGCGGCTCATGGATCCTGCCGGTCAGTCGTCCGAAGCGCGGGACCGCACGCGTTCGAGCAACAGCTCGGCCGTACGCCGCTCTTCGGTCGACGAAGCCGTCGCCGCGAGATGCGCCAACTCATCGAGGATCGCCTCACCGCGGTATGCGTCGTCACGTCCGATCACCGAGAGCGCCTCGCGGCGCAGGTTGCGGCTCTCGTCGGAGAGCGCGGCGATCAGGATCGGCGTGCCCGCGCTCACCCGATCCGATGCCGAGAGATCCGGGTTCTCGGCGAGACCCGCGAGCGCACCGAGAATGACCGCACGCGTATCTTCGGGCGCCCCGGGGAA
>JAUIME010000488.1 GCA_030433195.1 bacterium | reverse complement strand
AAGCGGGTGTCGGCGAGACGATGACGACGGGCGCGCCGTGGATGCAACCGGCCGTCGTCTGGAGTCACTTCGCCGGCTATGCGAAGTCGATCGAGTCGTGGCCGCTCGTGCGTCCGGCGTTCGCCGTCGTCGCGCTCGTGCTCGCGATCGGTTTTGGCGCGGGAGTCGTTCGCGCCGCGCGGATCGACCGACCGTGGACGAAGACGCTTCTCGCATTCACCGTGCTTCCGGCGGTGCTGAGCCTCGGGTACTTCGCGGTCGCCAATCCCGTGCAGATGACGTCGCGGTATCAGTCGTTCTTGTTTCCGGGAATCGCGTTCGTGAGCGGCGTCGGGCTCGCTTCGATTCGATTGCGGCGCGTAGCAGTCGCCGCGCTCGGGTTCGTCCTCATCGCGAATCTCGCGGCTTCGGTCCACGCGATCCGAACGCCCGTGCGCTACGCTTCCGGATGGCAAGAGACGTTCGCCGCCTTGGCTCACGAAGCGCGTCCGGGTGACCGATTCCTCGCACTGCCCGACTACTACGGCATGCGCTACGCGAAGCACTTCGGGCCGGGGGCGGCGACACGACTGCGTGCGTCGGCACTCGATGCGAACGACCTCATCGCGAGCCTCGACGCGCACTTGTCGAACGACGCGGCGCTGTGGCTGATCGTCCTCGACCCGTACGACGATCACGTGAAGCAGCGCGCATTCGAGCGCGACATCGCCGACGCACTGCAGGGTGCCGGGGGCCTCTCGGTCGCCGAGGATCGAGCCTTCGGTGACGTACGGCTTCTCGAAGTGCGTCGCGTCGCACCCGAAAGCGTCCGTCCGTAGCAGGCCGCTTTCGATCGCCGCGCCCCCGCGCGAGTCCCGGGAAAGTACGAGTCGTCGCACGCGCCGAAAGCTATACCTCCGGTGCACGATGGATCCTACGACCCCTGCTCCCCAGAACGGAGATCCGAATCCCATGAACGCCTACACCGCCACGCTCCTGAACGGCATCGTCCTCATCGCCATGAGCGCCTGGGCCTACCTCGACTCCGGCGAGTCGGTCACCGCACTCATCCCGGCCGCTTTCGGCGTCGCCTTTCTCGCGATGTCCCCGGGCGTCAAGAAACACAACAAGGCCATCGCCCACGTGGTCGTGGTGCTCTGCCTCGTCGTCATCATTGCACTCGTCAAGCCCCTCATGGGAACGTTCGACCGCAACAGCACCATCGGCACCGTCCGCGTGCTCGCCATGATGGCCACGTCCGTCCTCGCGATGGTGATGTACGTGAAGAGCTTCATCGACGCCCGCAAAGCGAAGTAGCGACGCGAGTCGAACGATACCGTTCTTGCATCGTCGTCTGGCTCGAGACTCAGGCGGTAGTGGCGGTCTTCGCCGCGCTACTGGATCGCTTGGAAGGCGGCGATGAGGTCGAAGGCGAAGTAGAACATCCAGGGGTCGTCGTCGACGCTGATGTTGTAGGCGTAGCCGCCTTGGATCATGTCGTTGAAGAGGGTGAGCTGCGCGCCGATGGCGAGCTCGGTGCCGTCCTCGAAGCTCGGTGCGGAGACGCTGAGGCCGAGGCCGGGGGCGACGACGTCGTGGAAGGATTGGCCACGTTCGGGTCGGTAGTGCAGGTTGTAGGCGACCCCGGGGGCCGCGCGGAAGCTCGACGATCCGTCGGAGACGCGATCGAAGAACAGAACCTGGGCCGAGAACGTGGAGTAGAGGCCGAACTTTCGGATGTCGTGGAAGCTCGCGCCTTGATACTCGAGGGGTTGGCGATCGGCGCGGCGAGCGTCTGCGTTTCCACCGGTTCCATTGCCGCCGTTGCCGTCGCTGTCGTCTCCGTTCTCGGAAGCGATCGTCATCTTGTAGCTGAGCTCGAGGACGTCGCCCGACTCGGCGGGCGTGTCGGCGAGGTTCACGATGCCCACGGGAGCGTCCGCGAGAGCGAATGGCCGGCGCGTGACGTCGCCCGGCTCGAGGTCGCCGAACGACCGGACGGCGAGCGCCGAGAGCTTCTCGAGCGAGCCGTAGAGATCCGCGATCGCGCCCGTCGCGGGCTGATCCTGGAGTGCGGCGCGGAATTGCTCGGCTTCGCTCACGAGGAGCTTCTTGGTCGCCTCGACGAGAGACTTCGAGGCTTCGGAGATCGACGCGGGGAGATTCGCGACTTCGTCGGTGAACGTGTCGATCTTGTCGAGCAGGCCGCCGCTGCGGATCCCGTTCAAGAGGGCGAGGCCTTGGTTCGCGAGACGGATGGGGTCGGAGGACGGGGCGGCTTCGACGAGGGCTTCGACGCTCTGGCGGATCGACTCGATCTCGTCGCGCACGGCACGCGCCGCGTCGTGGATCGGCGCGAGCTCGCCGTCGGCGACGATCCGTTCGAGCTCCTCTTCGATCTCGTCGCCGATGCGTTCCGTGGTCTTCTTCAGTGCGGCGAGGACTTGATCGCGTAGTTCTCGCAGCTTGGCGTCGTCGCCCGCGATGTCGATCAGCTCGTTGATCGCGTCGGCGAGCTCGGCGTACGCTTCGTACTCCTTCTGGACGCGCGCGACGTCTTCCGCGCTCGGGATGCCCACCCGTCCCGACTTCTCGCCGCGGCCGACGCCGGCCACGGTGGTGTACGGAGTGATGCTGACGGGCACGCGCTCCTTGCCGCGCAGCAGGGCGGCCTCCATCTCGAGCGAGGCCTCGGGGGACTCTTCGAGGATCGCGCGTTCGAGCGTTCGGATGCGCGATCGCATGACGTCGTTCAGCTCGTTCACGAGCTCGGTGATCTGTTCGCGATCGTAGCGGACGTGTAGGTTGTTCGCCGAATCGGTCGTGGTCGGTGCGAGCTTTCCGTAGATTTCGCTGACTTGCGTATTGGCGCGATCCACGTCCGCCATGTCGATCCCCAGGCGGGTCTCGTCATCCTCCTCTTCCCAGTTCCATTTGCCTTCGTAGGCTCGGTGAAGTAGTCGAGCGACTCTTCTTCGTAGTCGGCGATCTGCCGGAGGAGTTCGGTGACATCTTCGATTTCGGAAGAACGGCTCTCGAGTGCCTTGATCTCGGCCGTGGGCTCGCCTCCCGGGCGACCCGCCATCTCGGAGAGGCGCTCGATATCGGGCTGGACGAGGATCTCGCTTTCGTAGTCGACGAGGGTGCCGCGGGGCTTCGCGGATCCGTCGTCGCCGCGCCGGCTTTCGAACGTCTCGAACGCCTGCGAGAACGATGACGGGCCTCCGGATCTCGGCTCGCTCGTGCGACACGATACGAAGGCCGACACGCACAGCAGAACGATAGCGATCGAGGTCAGGCGCATGATGAAGCTCCCCTCAGTTCGGTTCCGACCGATGCGGTCGCGATCGATCGGCTCGGTCCGAGAATCCCGGTGGAGTCTCGACTCAGTTGAGACCCGCGTCGATGTACTTCAAGTCGACTTCGGCGAGGTTCAGTTTGAACCACTTGAGCTTTCCGGTGACGCGTTGGTTCTTGACGCTGAAGAACGTCATCACGTAGCCGTCGACCGGTTTCAGGAGTTGCTTCAGGATCGTGTCGTTCGGTCCCGTGAACTGGCCGCGAAGGTCGGGATCGGTCAACCAGACCAGGCCGCGTCCGCGCGTGAGTCGTTGCTTGGCCAAGTCGAACGCCTTGGGCGTCGAGTCGCCGAGTCCGTGCACGACCGCGATGGCCGTGTACTTCGTCGAATCGAGGAACGGCTGCAGCAGCTCGACCGCGCGTTGACCCGAGGGGACCGTCGCGTCGGGCGCATCCGAGGCGCTCGGAAGAACGAGAGCGTGAGAGGAACCGGGGTTCGGCATCGCGAAACCTCGCTCGCTGAAAGAGGATTGGAGCGAGAGGGAGCCCCTCGCTCGAGACGATTCTCCTGATAACAGCGTCGAAGTGTATCGAAACGAGCATGCCGACCGCAACGGCGAAGTCACGTCGTGACGGTAGGCGGCTCAGGCCCTTTCTGTTAACGCGTCGGCCGTGGTCTCAGCGAGCGGGATACTCGATCCGTTGCGTCCACTCGGTGGCGGTGTCGCGCACCGTGAACGGAATCGTGACGCCGTCGTCTCGCGGTTCCGAAACGACGAGACGGTAGTCGCCCGGTAGGAGTCGATACTCGACGACGGGCGGTTTGGGCGACGCGAGCGGGATGGCGTCGTACGTGACGATCTCTCGCATGTCGTGGAGCGCGATGCCGAGAATGTGCGGCGGGTCGTCTTGCGGCAGCGCGATCTCGAAGCGGCACGGGACGCCGCGGCGTGGAACGACGGATCGACGAAGCGACTCGCCGGGCCGAACCTCGACTTCGAAGGTTTCGGTTGCGGCCGTGCGGCCGACGAGCGTGACGCGCAAGAGGCCGGGCCAAACGACGAGGTTCTCGCGGAGCCCCGCTTCGAAGTGGATCGCGCGGCCTCCCGTGGTGACTCTTACGGACTCGTAGGGCCCGAGGTCCGCATGGCCTGCGACGTCGACGCTCAAGGTCCCGGGCGCATCGAGGACGATCGTGCCGAGGTCGGCGGTCCTGCCGGCGTGCACCGCAACGTCACCGAGTGAGAAGGCCGGTACGCCG
>JAUIME010000487.1 GCA_030433195.1 bacterium | reverse complement strand
CGAGGTGTTCTGCTATCCGAGCCTGCACGAGGGGTTCGGGTTGCCCGTGCTCGAGGCGATGGCGTGCGGTGTGCCGGTGGTGACCTCCGACGCCGCGGCGCTCCGCGAGACGGGCGCCGACGTCACGCACGTCGTGCCCGGTCGCGACGCGGAGGCTTTCGCCGAGGCGCTCGTCGGGTTGTCGGGCGACCCCGACCGACGCGCGGCGATGGGGCGAGCCGGACGAGAGCGCGCGCTCGAACACTCGTGGGAATCGTGCGCGCGAAAGGTGCTCGGCGTGTATCGCGAGATGTTGCGATGAGCCGGCCGCGGATCGCGCTCGACGCCACGCCGTTCGAGACGTCGCACCCCACGGGGGTCGAGCGCTTGTGGCGCGGGGCGATTCGGGCGCTCGCGGCACGCGACGATGCGGTGGACGTCGTGCTCGTGAGTCGCGCGCCGATCGAACCGCCGTGTGCGCTTCCGGAGAGGTTCTCGTGTCACGTCGTCGGCAGCGCGGGGACGAGCTCGCGGGCGTGGCGCGAGCGCGAACTCCCGCGCGCGCTCGACGCGCTCGATATCGATCTCTTGCACGGGCCGTTCGCGGCGATCCCGCGTGGCGGCGCGTTCCGGCGCATCGCGACCGTGCACGAGGTTTCGTGGAAGCACGCGCCGTTTGCGGAGGGGCTGACGCACGCGATTCGTCATCGTCGACATCTGCGCCGGCTCGCGCGCATCGCCGATCGCGTGCTCACGCCGTCCGAGCGGACGCGGAGCGACTGCATCGACTATCGATGCTCGCTCGCCGACCGGGTCGTAGCCGTGCACCCAGGCATCGAACCCGTGTTTCGCGTGGCGACCGAAGACGACGTCGAGCGGGATCGCGCCGTGCTGCGACGGCTCGGGATCGCGAGCGGTTCGGCGTGGCTCTTGTCGGTGGGCGCGTTGCGCGCTGCGGCGAAGAAGGATCCCGGGTACCTGCTCGACATCGCCGCGCGCGTGTCGGAGCGCTGCGGGCGGGACGTGCCGATCGTCTTCGCGGGGGATCCGGGCGACCGTCGCTCGGCGCTCGAGCGCGCCGCGCGGCGTGCGGGCGCGACGGCCGTCTTCACGGGTTTCGTCGACGACACCGAGCTGGCGGCGCTCTATCGCGGGGCGACGGCGTACGTGCATGCGTCGCGTTCCGAGGGATTCGGGTTCCCGCTCGTGGAGGCGATGGCGTGCGGCACCCCGGTCGTCGCCGTCGACGCGGGATCGGTCGTCGAGGTGTGCGGCGGGGCGGCCGTCGAGCCGAGCGGTCGCGAGGGCTTCGTGGGTTCGGTGACCCGACTCGTGAACGATGCCGAGGCGCGGGACGACCTCCGACGGCGCGGTCTCGAACGTGCGAGCGCGTTCTCGTGGAGCCGTTTCGGCGAGGCGCTGCAGTCGCTCTACTTGGCGGCGCTCGAGGAGCCGGCTCGATCGTGAATCGCGAGCACGGTCTGGCCGATCTCGTCGACGATCTCGCTGTCCGTGAGGTGCGCGTCGCGAGCGCCCATGAGCGGATCGACCGATTCGAGCGAGCCGCACGATGCCAGCGCGCGAATCGAAGCGACGACGACGTAGCGCTCGTCGTCGGTGAGCGCCGCTTCGAGCGACTCGCGAACACTCGGCTCGGCGATCTTCTCGAGCGCACGCGCTGCGGCCTCGCGCACCATGATCGACGCGTCGAGCGTGAGCCGGTCGGCGATGGCCGAAGCGGCCCCTCGATCGTGGATGATCCCGGCGAGGTCGACCACGAGGAATCGTTCGTGCTCGGTCGAGTCGGGCGATTCGAGGAGCGTGCGATAGGCCGGGGTCATGCTGCGCGCCCAGTCGAGCACGGCCTCGTCGTCTTCGAGCGCAATGACGAGGCGCTTGATCTGCGAGAGCCGCGTGCGCACGGCATCGGCGCGATCGACGAGTAACGACGCGAGCCATGCGTTCCACGTCGCGTCGTCGGCGTCGGCCGCCGGTGGGGCGCCGGCGCCGTCGAGACCGCGCGCCGCGGCCTCGCGTGCCGCGGGCCAATCACCGCGCACCGCGGCGAGCCAAGGATACGCGAGCGGGTTGCCGTCGTCGACGAGCTTCGCGGCGGTCGCGCCGCGCGTCTCGATCGGCGCGGGGCCGAACAGCGAGAACAACCGCGCGACGTCGGCGATCTCGGGGAACTCGGCGTTCTTCGCGGCCGCGCGCTCGAGCTCGGGGTCGCCGAGCTTGCCGAGCGCGACGATCGACGAGATGCGCACGTCACGGTCGTCGTCGTCGGTCGCTTCGCGCAGCGCGGGAATCGCCGCGTCGTCGCCGATCTCGCCGAGCGCGATGGCGCTCTGCAGCCGCACCATCGGGTTCACGTCCGTGAGTGCCGAGGTCAGCGCGCTGACGGCACGCGCGTCGCCGTAGATTCCGAGGATCTCGGCGCAGTGTGTACGGATGTGCTCGTTGTCGGCATCGAGCCCGTCGAGCACCGAATCGAACGCGTCGGTGCCGATCGAGATGAGATTCTGCTTGGCGGTCTCGGCGAACAGGAACTTGTAGACACCGAGGTTCTCGACGAGGTTCTCGTGCAGCGGCGTGTAGCTGCGCAGCCATTCCTTCCAGCGGTCGATTCCCTCGAAGCGAACCGTCTTGTTGGCGTACGGCTCGAAGTCACGCGTTTCGCCCGTGAGCTCGACGAGATACTCGAACGAGATCTCTCGAGGCCAGAGTTTCTTCTCGAGGTTCTCGACGAGCTTCGGAATGCCCATGAGATTGTCGGCGGAGAGCAATGCGCCCGCAGCGTATGCGGTCACGATCGGTTCACTGTCGTTCTTGATGACCGAGATCAGCTCCGTCATCGTGAACTCGTCGTCGGGCGCGAGCATCGTCTCGAAGCTCTCGGCGGCGGCGATGCGCACGGCGATCCACGGATCCTTCAGCGCGTCGCGAAGGTACCGCACCGCGCGCGCGTGCCCCGTGCGTCCGAGAAGACGTACGACGTGCAGGCGGCGGAACTCGGAGTCGTCGCGGTAGCGCGCGGCGAGCAGAGGCAACGCACCGAGGCCGATCTTCTCGAGCTCGGCTTCGGCTTCGTAGCGCTCGGCGACGCCGCGGTTGCCGATGACCTCGACGAGATCCTGCACGCGCGCCTTCTGCTCGTCGGTCAGTTCGGGAATCGGACGATCCGCGATGCGCGCGGAGTCGATCGCGACCGCGGCGGCGTCGGACGTGTCCCGGCTCGCCGAATCGGTCACGGCAGCGCGCTCCGAACCCTCCCGGCTCGTCGACGTGTTCGACGCGGGCGCATCCGTTTTCGAAGGCTCGCTCGAAGCCGGTCCGTCCTTCGATCCCCCACACGCCGTCAGCGCGCTCGCGACGAGTAGGGTCGCGGTCAGTCGGCGGAGGGATCGTGTGACGCGTACGTTCGGGTTCGGGTTCGATTCGTTTCGTTCGGCAGACGCGGTCCGGTCTTCGCTCACGGCCACGAAACCTCCCTCTCGAAGATGAGCTTGCCCTCTTCGTCGGGCACGTACGGCGTGAGCTTGTAGATCAAGCGGACGTCGACGGTGCCCGATCCCGCGGGCGGTAGTTCGTAGGTGTAGCTTCGCGTTTCGCCCCAGGGAATCTGCGTGTTCTGGCCCGCCTCGTCGCGGTACGGGTTGCGGTAGCGATCGCGATGCTCTTGGCCGATGAGATTGCCGTCGGCGTCGAGGATACGCACCACGAGGTCGACCGCGCGGTGACGCTCGTCGGTCGGGAAGTTGTGGCCCGCGCCACGGTTCGTGACCGCGACTTCGACGCGATTGTCGACGATCTCGGCCGTGAGCTCCGGGGCTTGGCGGATGACTTCGATGTCGTGACCCGCGAGCATGCGGTGGTCGAATCCCTGATACTTCGTGCCGTCGGCCCGCGTACGTTCGACGGGCGTCATGTGACACGACACGCAATCTTGGACCGGGTCCATGCGCGCGAAGTCGGTCTCGCGCCATTCGTCGACCGTGCCGTGCTGGTTGTGGCACACCGCGCAATGGTCGACCGTGCGAAGCCGCGCATCGAACGTCGGCGCGCATTCGCCCGACAATCCCTGCGTACTCGCGGCCATGCGACCGCCGCCCATGTCGTGGCACGAGAAACAGTTCACGCCGTCGTCACGGCCGGTCTGTCGTGCGAGCACGCGCTTGCCGAGCCCGGTCTCGAGCACGGGCCGCGGCGCGTGGCAGTCGATGCAGATCTTGTTGCGGAACTGATCGGAGATCTGCGCGACGAGCGGGTTCTTCCACGCGCGCTCGTGCTGCGATCCGAGCCACTCGTCGTAGACGTCTTGGTGGCACTCCGCGCACTGCGCCGAGTCGGTGAACACGCGCGTGTGGACGCCGTCGGAGGCGGAGGGCGAGTCGGATGCTCCACCGGTGTTCACGAGGTCGCGCACATCTTCCATATCGCCGCTTCCCGACGTTTCCGTGCCGCTTTCGGGCGCCTTGTCGGGGCTCTCCACGGCGGCCGGCTCTTCGGCCGTAACGAACAAGTACACGAGTCCGCCGGCGAGGGCGAACACGAGGATCAGTG
>JAUIME010000486.1 GCA_030433195.1 bacterium | reverse complement strand
CGTCGCTTCGTGCGGCTCGTTCGCCGCGTCCGGTGCCGATCGCGCTCCTCGCGGGCCGTCTCCCGAAGTTCGCACGCCTTGGCCCGCTCCTTGCTTTCCGTTCAGTCGCCTTGTTTCGTGTCCCTCGTTCGCGGGAACGCTCCCCGATGAACGACGAGGTCCTCCCTTGCGGAAGTCTCAAGCCGTCTTCGCCGTGTGCTTTGTGGTCTTGACCCTGGCCCATGCTGTCGTCGGATACTTCGACGCGCGCATCCCGGCGTGGAAGATGTTCAAGCAGATGCCGCGTTTCTCGTACGCGATCGAAGATCGCTTCGGGGAGCCGATCGACGTACGCGACTCCATGCAGAAGCGCGCCTACGTCATCGGAAGCGCACGCACGCCGTACAAAGTCGCTGAATGGCTCGCGCAGACGCAGCCCGAACGACTTCCGATCGCCGGCCTCATCGACGTCTGGCGAGACGGCGAGAAGAAGCGGGTTCGCTTCCGGTTCGACCCCGTCGCGCCCGCCGACGCTCCGCAACTGACCGCTCGCTGATCCTCGTCGCGCCTACGCCTTTCCGACACGAACCTCGAGGTCTCCCATGTTGCAACTCACGCGCCGTCGCCCGCATTGGCACATGCTCGTCTTTCACTACTTGTTCGGCTGCGTCCTCACTTGGCAGCTCGTCGAAGACGCCCTCATGGGTCAGGGCGGCGTCCACTCGGGTGCGCTCTTTCCATGGCGGCAGGAGGCGAACTGGCTCGCGCCGCTCGGTGCCAACGGGTACTGGATGCTCTTCGGTCTCGAGGTCGTGCTGCTGGGGCTGTACTTCTGTCGCGTTCAGTTGCGCTGGACGACGCTGCTTCTCGCGGCCGTCATGTTCGTGGACAACCTCGGGAGCTTCCTGAATCACCGAACGCTCATGATCCTGCAGCTCGTCGCGCTGAGCGTGTTTCCGCTGGCGCCCGACGCTCGGGCCACGGGCTACCGCGGCAAGGCGCGCTACGTGAGCTTCGACCTCATGCGATGGCTGATTCTCGTCGTCTACGTGACGACGGCAATCCACAAGTGCAACCCGCAGTTCCTGAGCGGCGAGACGATGGCGAACATCTTCTGGATGCTCGAAGAACACGGCATGAAGTCGTATCCCGCGTGGCTGCAGCCGATTCTCGCGAATCCGCAGGTGTGCCTGGCGCTCGGAATCGCGTCGGTCGTGCTCGAGTTCGCGCTGCCGATCGGGCTGCAAATGCGTCGCCTCGTCGGGTGGTGTCTCGCGGGCGCGATCCTGTTCCACCTCGGTATCTCGCTGCTCATGCCGTTCATCTGGATCTTCACGACGGCGATCTTCGTGACGATGATCGCGTTCTTGCCGGATCGCCTGCCCGAGACGCGGACGTTCACGCTGTGGCGTCGCGACGCGAAGGCGGGACCGCGGCGCTGGCTGCGTTTCGTGTGGCCGGGCTACGTCACGACGCGCGAGGACGCGTCGCTCGAACGCGCGTGGTGCCTCGAGGCTCCGGACGGCGAGCGGTTGACGGGCAAGGCGGCGTGGATCGAGCTGCTGTCGCTGTCGCCCGCGACGATGCTCCTCGCCGAGATCTTGCGTGCGATCACGCTGCAGCCCGAGCGCTCCTACGCCGAGCCCGAGGCCGGTGCGACCCCGTTCGAGGAGCGAGGTGTCGTCGCCGCGGAGCCGGTGGCGATTCCGGTTCGCGTCCGCTCGTAGCGCGGTTCCGGCAGTCGCCGGGGGCGAGGCGTTCGCTCGCGCGCGCGGGGTGGTAGGATCGGTTCGAGATGAATCCGCTCGACGCCTTCCATCCCGTGGTGCGCCGCTGGTTCTCGGAGTCGTTCGAGGCTCCGACGCGGGCGCAAGAACTCGCCTGGCCCGCGATCGCGGGGGGCGAACACACGTTGCTGCTCGCGCCGACGGGGTCGGGAAAGACGCTCGCGGCGTTCCTCGCGGCGATCGATCAGATCCTGTTCGCCGACGAAAGCGGAGCCGGCGCCGCGGGCAATGGCGTGCGCGTGTTGTACATCTCACCGCTCAAGGCGCTCGGGGTCGACGTGGAGCGGAACCTGCGCGCGCCGATCGCGGGGGTGCGGGCCGTCGCCGAACGCGAGGGGATCGCGCATCGCACGCCGACGGTGGCCGTGCGCTCGGGCGACACGCCCGCGGCCGATCGCTATCGCCTCACGCGCGAACCGCCGGACATCCTCATCACCACGCCCGAGTCGCTCTACCTCATGCTGACCTCGCGCGCGCGGGGGATCCTGACCACGGTCGACACCGTCATCGTCGACGAGATCCACTCGCTCGTCGCGAGCAAGCGCGGGGCGCATCTGTTCGTGACGCTCGAACGTCTCGAAGCTCTGCGACGCGAGGCGGCGACGAGTGCGAAGGGAAACGCGGAGAGCGAACCGTACGACGCGCCGGTGATCCGGCCGATGCAGCGCATCGGACTCTCGGCGACGCAGCGTCCGCTCGACGAGATCGCGAGGCTTCTCGGCGGTTCCGAAGCGACGTCCGATGCCAACGTGCCGCCGCGACCGCGACCGGTCACGATCCTCGAAGCCGGACGTAGCCGTACGATCGAGCTGCGCATCGAAGTGCCCGTCGAAGACATGGCGCGGCTCGGCCTCGACAGCGACGGCACGCAGGACGAGGCGTCGGGGCCGGCGTCGGGCGACGTCGTCCCGTCGATCTGGCCGTCGATCTATCCGCGGCTCGTCGAGGAGATTCGGGCGCATCGGTCGACACTCGTGTTCACGAACAGTCGACGGCTCGCCGAGCGGCTCGCCAACGCGATCAATGAGGAGGCCGACGAAGAGATCGCGCGCGCGCACCATGGTTCGATCGCGCGCGAGGCGCGTCTCGAAATCGAAGACCGGCTGAAGCGCGGTCTGCTGCCGGCGCTCGTCGCGACGTCGTCGCTCGAGCTCGGCATCGACATGGGGGCCGTCGACCAGGTGATCCAGGTCGAGGCGCCGCCGACGATCGCGTCGGGGATCCAACGCATCGGGCGGTCGAGTCACCACGTGGGCGGGACGTCGAGCGGGGTGATCTTCCCGAAGTTCCGCGGCGATCTCTTGGCGTGCGCGGCCGCGGCCGAACGCATCAAGAGCGGGGAGGTCGAGGAGACGCGCTACGCGCGCAATCCGCTCGACGTGCTCGCGCAACAGATCGTCGCCATCGTCGCGCTCGGGCCGATCGCCGATGACGCGATCTACGCGATCGTGCGCGGCGCGGCGCCGTTCCACGAACTGCCGCGTGCTTCGTTCGACGGCGTCCTCGACATGCTCGCGGGGCGCTATCCGTCGGAGGAGTTCGCGGGGCTTCGTGCGCGGGTGACGTGGGACCGTGTCGCGGGCGAGGTGCTGCCGCGCCGCGGCACGCAGCGCGTCGCGATCCTCAACGGTGGCACGATTCCCGACCGCGGGTTGTACGGCGTGTACCTCGCCGGCGACGACGGCGAGTCGGGAAGTCGCGTCGGAGAGCTCGACGAAGAGATGGTGTTCGAGACGCGACCCGGCGACGTCTTCCTGCTCGGCGCGTCGTCGTGGCGCGCGATCGACATCACGCACGATCGCGTGCTCGTCGCGCCGGCGCCGGGTGAGCCGGGACGGATGCCGTTCTGGCGCGGCGACGGACCGGGTCGCCCGATCGAGTTCGGGCGCGCGATCGGCGCGTTCGTGCGACGCATGGTCCGCGCGCCGCGTGATCGCGCGAAGGCCGAGCTCCTCGAGACGCACGGTCTGGACGAGCGCGCGGCGACGAATCTCCTCGACTACCTGCACGAGCAGCGCGAGGCGACGCGCATCGAGCCGAGCGACAAGACGATCGTCATCGAGTCGTTCGTCGACGAGGTCGGCGATTGGCGCGTGGCGGTGTTGACGCCGTTCGGCGCGCGCGTTCACGCGCCGTGGGCGACCGCCGTCGCCACGCGTCTTCGCGAGACGATCGCGGGCGAGATCGATCTCGTATGGACCGACGACGGCATGGCGTTCCGGCTCCCCGAGTCCGATGCACCGCCGTCGCCCGACCTGTTCTTTCCGAAGGCCGACGAAGTGGAGGACATCGTCGTCGGCGAGCTCGGGCAAACCGCGATGTTCGCGGCGCGCTTCCGTGAGAACGCGGCCCGCGCGCTGCTGTTGCCGCGGCGAGCGCCCGGCCGCCGAACGCCGCTTTGGCTGCAGCGCCGCAAGTCGGCCGATCTGCTCGCGGTCGCCGCGCGGTATCGCAGCTTCCCGATCTTGCTCGAGACCTACCGCGAATGCCTTCGCGACGTCTTCGACCTGCCGAGCCTGAAGCAACTGCTGCGCGACGTCGAAACGCGGGCGATCCGCGTGCACGCGATCGAAACTCGCACGCCCTCGCCGTTCGCCGCCGCCTTGCTCTTCAACTACACGGCCCAGTTTCTCTACAACGCCGACACGCCGCTCTCGGAGCGACGTGCGCAGACCCTCGCACTCGACCTCACGCAGCTTCGGGAGCTGCTCGGCGACGCCGACCTTCGCGAGCTGCTCGTGGCCGACGTCGTCGACGAGGTCGCGCTCGAGCTGCAGCGCCTCGACGGCAAACATCCGATTCGCGACGCGGAC
>JAUIME010000485.1 GCA_030433195.1 bacterium | reverse complement strand
ACGGAGCTGGAGAATCTCCGATACGGAGAGGGCGCCGCCGAGGAGCAGACCCGTGAGCGTGACGAGAGCGAGGAGGACCTTCGGACGCCCTGCGCCGAAGTTCACACGGTTCTGACTCATGGGGCGTCTTCCTTCAAGACCTCGCCGAGGTCTTCCCAGCGGAACGGAACGGCGGCTCCGCCCTCGAGGATCGTCGGCCAGACTCGATCGCAGGCCTGATGGTCGAGCGGGCCCAACGAGAGGTCGCAACCGAGTCCGATGTCGAACGTCCCGAGGGCTTCGAGCGCGTCGATGACTCCTTCGCGGGTCGGCTTTCCTTCGATCGATTCGAGGGCACGCACGAACAGTCGGGTCGCGACGAACCCTTCGAGCGATCCGAAGGTGAGTTCTTCGTCGGGCATCGAACGCGTCATCGCGTCCCGATACTCCTTCACGATGGGTAGATCCGCGCTGGAGGCCGGCACGACTTGCGTGATGATCACGTCGTTGCCGTCGGTCCCCAGAGTTTGCGCCAACGCTTCGGATCCGACAAAAGAGACGTTGAGATAGACGGCGTGCAGTCCCGCCGCGCGTGCCTTCTGGATGAAGACCGCGCACGGGGCGTAGGCACCCACCATGATGACGGCGCGAGGAGCGGGCTCCGACAAGAGCAGCTCCGCGATCGCTCCTTCGACCGCGAGAGTGTTCCGTTCGTAGCGTACGTGGAGCGTGTCCGAGCCGGAGGCGAGGCCGTGCCGACGGAGCGCTTCGAGTCCGCCGGCATAGCCCGCGTCCCCGTATCCGTCGCGCTGGGTGAAGAAGGCGATACGTTCGATGTCGATGCCGGCGTGCTCGACGAGCGCGTCCACCATCGCCGCGGTCTCCTGTGCATAGCTCGCGCGGAAGTTCACGACGTAGCGATCGGGCGGCGTGCGGCGCAGGAGGCCCGCGCCCGTGTACGCGCCGATGAAGGGCGTTCTGGTTCGCGTCGCGATCGGGACCGACGCGATCGCGGTCGGTGTGCCGACGTTGCCGATTACCGCGAGAACCTGATCCTCGTCGACGAGCTTTCGCATGTTGGGTGCGGTCCGGGTCGGTTCGTAGCCGTCGTCGAGTGAGACGAGGCGTAGCCGACGGCCGTCGATCCCACCGCGCGCGTTCGCATCTTCGAGCGCTGCGAGAACGCCGGCTCGAACGTTGATGCCGAGGCGTGCCGCGGGTCCTGAGAGGGCGGTCGACATCCCCACGAGGATCTCGTCGGGATGCTCGGAATCGGCGGTCGGACGGGCGCCCACGATGAGAGCCGTGAGGACGAACATCGACCCTAGAACGGTGGCGGAGCGAAGCGAGGCAGAGGCACGGCGCATCGTGGAGTCCTTTCCCGGAGTCGGCTCGATGGCCTGAGGGAGGAAGGAAGACGTGGCGCCCGGCAGGGGAGGCGGATTCGAGGGGACGGTCGGTCCGCGATCTTCGTCATTCTCGGACGGAGCGCCCCGAGGTTGAGCGGCTATCCGGGATCCGTCGCGAGTTTCGGTCGGAGCTCGTGGACGCCCGCTGAGACGCGGTGAGAAGCCATGGGCGTCGCACGAGATTCAGCGCGAGCCGGTGCCGCTCCAGCGTGCGGCCTCTTCGGGCTTGCCCCAGCGCTCGTACATCTCGACGACACGCCTGCGCGACGCGCGCGTGTCGCGATGTTCGGCGCCGCTGACGATTTCGTTCCGCTCGAGAAGGTCGAGCGCGAATGGCTCGGCTTCCGCGTAGCGCTCGGCGCGGATGAGCGCGTCGCTCAAGAACGCCTGCGAAACGAGAGTCCCGGGGGCATCCGGCCCCTCGATGCGCCGCCGTTCCTCGATTCCGTGCAGCAGCGTTTCGATCGCCCCGTCGAGATCGTCCTGTCGGAATCGGATGAGCGCGATCTGGTGGTGCGCGAAGCCGACGTCGTCGGGAGGATCCTCGACTCCCTCGAACTCTTCGATCATCGACTCGAACACCGCGCGGGCTTCGGCCCACTGCTCGGCCGCCACGAGTGCGTTGCCGAGTGCGCACGTCGTCGTGACGGCGTCGGCGTGGCGAGCGCCGACCGCGGCCACGTAGCGTTGGCGTGCATCGCGGAAATGCGCGACGGCTTGCTCGAGTTCTCCGTTGCGCTGGCGTACGAATGCGAGGTTCAGCAGCGTCCTCGCCACCTTGGGGTGGCCATCGCCGAACGTCCGTCGTCGCCCTTCGAACACCTCGAGCGTGAGCTCGGCGGATTCGTCGATGGCCCCTCTGCGGTAGAGGACGTTTCCGAGGTTCTCGCGCGCGCTCAGAGCATGCGGGTGATCGCGCCCGATGATGTTCTCCATACGCGGGAGCAGATCACGAAACCGCTCCTCGGCGACATCGAGCCGTCCCGCGCTCAAGTACAGAGCGGCGAGGTTGCTCTCGGCCAAGAGCGTCGTCGGGTGATCGTAGCCGAAGGCCTCACGCTTGCCGTCGACGACTTCCGTTCGAAGACGGAGCAGCCCGTCGAACCCGGTCTCGGACTCCACGATGACCGCGAGATTCTCGAGCGCGCTGAAGTAGACGGGGTGAGACTCGCCGACGGATCGCTTGGCGATCTCGACGGCCTCGCGTGTCACGCGAGCCGCGTCTTCGGTGCGCGCCTGATCCCAATAGAGGCACCCGAGATTCTGCAGCGCCAAGACGTAGGTCGGATGTTCGTCACCGAAGACCTCGCGTTGGCTCGCGACCGCATCGAGCGCGAGGCGTTCGCTCGCTTCGAAGTCGCCGCGATCCGCGAGGGCGAGGGCGTAGTTGGATTGACATCCGAGGGTCTTGGGATGCTTCGGTCCGCACGTTTCGAGAGTGCGCCGATAGGCTTCCTCGAGCAGCGGGAGCGCGTCGTCGAGGCGCCCTTGGCTCTGGCGTGCCTTGCCGAGGTTCGCGATCGTCTGCAGAGTTGCCGGGGCATCGCGCCCGAGGATCGCGGCCTGGCGCTCGAGGATCGACTCGTAGAGACGGCAGGCCTCGTCGAGCGAGCCCATCAACTCGAGAGTCAGCGCGAGCTCGCGTCGGGTCGCGAGCGTCTCGGGAGCGCCGACTCCGCGGGTCGCTTCCGATCGTTCGCTCACGGACTCGAGCAACGTGCGGCTTTCGTGGAATCTCCCGACATCGCGCAGCGCCTCGCCGTAGCCGCGCATCGCGAGCAAGGTGTCGGATTGGTTCTCGCCGAAGTGTTCGCGGCGCAGGTGCCACGCGCGCTCGAAGTGCGGCATCGATCGTGCGTATTCGCCGAGTGCTTGCAGCGATCTCGCGATCGTCATGCGGAGCTCGGCTTCGACGGCGGGCTGGTCGGGGAACTTGTCGTCGAGCTCGTCGGCGGCGCGCCCGAGCACCTCGCGCACCGTGATGTCGATGCCGCGTTCTTCGGGAGTGACCGCGGCGAGGAGGTCGACGTTCAGGAACTCGTTGACGGCCGCTGCGATCGCGGCTTGTTGTTGGGCGGTCGTGGCGGCCGAGCGCGCGATGTCGCGCTGCCGGTCGGCGTCGGCCGCGGCCTCGATGGCGGCGACGCGTCGCTGCTCGGCGAGCGTGGCGTTCGAGTCGGCTCGGTGCTTCAGGGTCCACGTCGCGACGAGCCCGCCGACGAGCGCGAGCACGAGAGCGGCGAGCGACGCGGCGAAGGGCTTGTTGCGACGGATCCACTTGCGCGTCTCCGCGATGCAGCCCGTTGCGTAGGCGCTCACGACGCGGTTCTCGAGGAAGGCGCGAAGGTCGTCGGCGAGTTCGGCGACCGTCGCGTAGCGCTCGTCGGGATCGCGCGCCATCGCCTTTTCGCAGATTGCGGCGAGTTCGACGGGGATGTGGGCCGCGAGCTTCTCGAGGGGGACCGGAGGGGCCGCGAGCAGATCGCGCAAGATGCGGCTGGCGCGCCGGGACGCTCCCGGCGATACGTAGGGCGCCGTTCCGGTGAGGAGTCGATAGAGCATTGCGCCGATGGCGTAGACGTCGGTGCGCACGTCGACGGCGCCGACCTTACCCAATGCTTGCTCGGGTGCCATGTACGACGGCGTGCCGATGATGTCGCCGTCCATCGTCAGCAGTGCGTCGGGATCGTCGTCGTCCGACTCGTCGAGCCGCGCGGTCCGGATGCGGACGTCCTTCTCGTCTTCGTAGCCGAGGACGCGCGCGAGTCCCCAGTCCATCACGTAGACCTCGCCGAAGCGGCCGACCATGACGTTCGCGGGCTTGAGGTCGCGGTGGATCACGCCCTTCGAGTGCGCATAGGCGATGGCTTCGCATGCCTTGTGCATCGTTCCGAGCGCGCGCGTCAGCGACCACCCTTCCTGTTCGCCTTCGACGAGATCGAAAATGGCCTCGAGGTCGCGCCCGCGCACGAGCTGCATCGTGAAGTACACCTGCCCGTCATCGGAGAGGCCGAGCTCGTGGACGGGAACGACGCCGGGATGGTCGAGCTGTCCCGTGATCTGGGCTTCTTCGAGAAAGCGCGTGAGGAGGCGCGGCTCGATGTCCGACGGGTCGCGCGGAGTTTCGGCAGGCTTCGTTGTGTTCTTTCGATCGAGGACGACCTTCATCGCGAGTTCACGTCGCAGGTCTTCGTCG
>JAUIME010000484.1 GCA_030433195.1 bacterium | reverse complement strand
AGCGCGCGTTCGAGCGTGACGGTGTAGACGTCGTCGGTCGCCTCGAGGGAGCGGTAGTCCTTCTGGTGTCGCACGTACGGGCGGCCGAAGCGGCCGTTGGCGGCGACGATCTCCTCGCCGGTGTCGGGATGAACACCGAGCTCGCGCGGCAGGCTCAGCAGCTTGAGCGCGAGCGGCAGTTGGATGCTGTCTTCCGTTTGGTCCTTCGGGAGCGACGCGCGGCGCGGTTTTTCGGCGTTCTTCTCGGTCGGGGTCTCGCCGAGCTGGACGTAGGGACCGAATCGACCCGTCAACACGAAGACGTCGAGACCCGACTTCGGATCGGTGCCGAGGTTGCGCGGGCCTTCCTGCTTCTTGTTGATGATCTCGATCGCCTGGTCGATCGTGAGGTCCGCCGGCGGGATGCCGTCCGGGAGCGACGCGATCAGTTTGTCGTCGGGATCTTCCGGAGACGGCGTTTGCAGGTACGGCCCGTAGCGGCCGACCTTCACGACGACGGGCTCGCCGGTGTCGGGGTGCTTGCCGACTTCGAACTCTTGGTAGTCGATCTTGGGCTCTTCTTCCGCGATGCGCGTATCGAGCCCGGGCGAGTCCTTCACACCGTGGTAGAAGTCCTCGAGGTATTGCTTCCAGTCGAGCGAGCCGTCGGCGACGTCGTCGAGGTTCTGTTCGAGACGCGCCGTGAACTTCATGTCGACGTAGTCGGCGAAGTGCTTCTCGAGCAAGCTCGTCACTGCGAACGCCGTGAATGTCGGGACGAGCGCGTTGCCTTGCTTTTCGACGTAGCTGCGGTACTGGATCGTGTCGATGATCGTCGCGTAGGTCGACGGGCGCCCGATGCCCTCGGCTTCGAGCTTCTTCACGAGGCTCGCTTCCGTGTAGCGCGCGGGCGGGGAGGTCTCGTGCGACTTGCCTTCGACCGATGCGGGATCGATCGATCCGCCGACTTCGAGCGGCGGCAGGATCGCCTCTTGATCGGCGAGATCCGCTTCGGGGTCGTCGCCGCCTTCGACGTAGACGCGCAGGTAACCGGGGAACTCGATCTGCTTGCCGCTCGACGCGAACGTCGCTTCGGAGAACGAGCCGAGCGCCGGATCGAACGGTGCCGTGATTTCGACCGCCGTACGCAGGATTCGCGCGTCGGCCATCTGGCTCGCGAGAGTCCGGTTCCAGATGAGTTCGTAGAGGCGCAGCTCGTCGCGCTTCAGCACGTTCGCGAGCGACTCGGGCGTGCGCGCGATCTCGACGGGGCGGATCGCTTCGTGCGCCTCCTGCGCGTTGGCCGACTTGGTCGTGTACTTGCGCCAACCCTTGTGATACGCGTCGCCGAACTTGTCCTTGATGAGGCGCTCCGCGTCGCCGAGCGCGAGGTCGGACAGCGTCACCGAGTCGGTACGCATGTAGGTGATGACACCCTGACGCTCGCCGCCCACGTCGATCCCTTCGTAGAGCCGCTGCGCGACCTGCATCGTGTACTTGGCGGTGAAGTTGAGCTTGCGGTTCGCTTCCTGTTGGAGCGACGACGTGGTGAAGGGCGGTGCCGGGCGCTGCTTGATCGGCTTGGCTTCGACCTTGCTGACCGTCCACGGCTTCTGGAACGCGTCGATGAGCTCTTGGACCGAAGTGTCGGTCTCGAGCCAGTGCACCGCGTCCGCCTTCTTCAGTTGGCCGGTCGTGTCGGCGAAGTCCTTGCCGGTGGCGATCTTCTTGTCGTCGAGGCGCGTCAGGCGCCCGCGGAAGCGCTTGCCGTCCTTCTCGTATTCGGTCTCGATGTCGAAGTACGTCGCGCGAACGAACGCACGGCGCTCGCGCTCGCGGATCACGCAAAGGCGCACCGCGGCGCTCTGCACGCGTCCTGCCGAGAGCCCACGTGCGACCTTCTTCCACAGGATCGGCGAAAGCTGATAGCCGAACAGGCGGTCGAGGATGCGCCGGCTCTCCTGCGCGCGTACGAGGTTCTCGTCGAGCTGGCGCGGGTTCTCGAGCGCTTCGAGGATCGCGCGCTTGGTGATTTCGTGGAACGCGATGCGCTGCACGGGGATCTTCGGCTTCAGGATCTCGAGCACGTGCCAGCTGATGCTCTCGCCCTCACGGTCCTCATCGGTCGCGAGGATGAGCTGGTCGGCGTCGGCCATCGCGTCCTTGAGACGCTTGACGTGCTCCTTCTTGGAAACGGGCACGACGTAGAGGGGTTCGAACTCCTCTTCGACATTGACGCCGAGACGCGCCCACTTCTCTTTCTTGAACTTCGCGGGGATCTCGGCGGCGCTCTCGGGGAGGTCGCGAACGTGGCCGTAGGTCGCTTCGGTCGTGTACTCCTTGCCCAGGAGCCGACCGAGCGTCTTGGCCTTGGCCGGGGACTCGACGACGACGAGAGATGCCATGAGAATTTCGCTTCCTGTTCGTTTCGCTGCGTTGCGGAGGCCGGCTGGGGACCCCGCGGTACGACGAATCTACGGGCGACGAATCAGCGGGAAGCGAACACGACTCGATGCGACCGAACGCGCGGCGACCCGCCGACGACGCATGGATGTATCACGTTTGTCGGCGGTCGTCCCGGATTTTTTTGACGGCGGGAGTCGAGGCGCGGGCGACGCGGCGCGCGCGGGGGAGGGAGGTCGCACCTGTCCCAAGCGTCGTGCTGTGCGCGCGTTGCGGCTTGAAACGCACGGGGGGCGCTGCTATACCGACGCCCATCGACCGCGGACGTCAGAGGCCGCGATCAGGCGGGAGGAACCACGGGAGGATCGCGAAATGCGAGCGGGCAGCGGGCGCGGGGAGCGCCGATTCAGGGGCCGGTGCGATGGATGAGCGGCTCGGAGGAGAACGCCGACTGACTTGGTTCGTCTTCGGTCAGGAGCGGCAGGAACACGCGGACGTCGGTGCCTTCACCGGCACGGGATTCGACCTCGACATGACCACCGTGGTCTTCGACGATTTTCAAGACGAGGGTGAGGCCGAGTCCGGTGTCCTGACCCTTCTTCTTGGTCGAGAAGAAGGGCTCGAAGATCTTTTCCCGAGTTTCGGGGTCCATTCCGATACCGGTGTCCGAGACGCATAGCTCGGCCCAGGTGCGCGGCGAGGCGCCCGGGAAGCGATCGGTCGGGATCGAGTCCGGAGCGATGATCGAAGTCGTGACGGACAGCGTTCCGCCGTCCGGCATCGCGTCGGCCGCATTGCGGACGAGGTGATCGATCATCGAGGCGATCGGCGCGTTTTCCCCGCGCAGCAACAGGATCCGCTCGGCGAGCGTCACGTCGAGGTCGATGTCGCCGTCGAGCGTGGGCGTCGCTTCGGACAGGACTTCCGCGATCGTCGCGTGAAGGTCCATCGGTCGGTATTCGCACTCGGGCTTGCGCCCGAACAGCGTCAGCTCGCGAGTGAGCTCGTCGAGCTTCGAGACGTTCGTGTCGACCACGTCGAGGAACTCGATCACGAGGTCCTGATTCTCGGGGTGATCGTGCAGCATCTGCGAGAACCCGATCATCGGCGTGAGCAGGTTACCGATGTCGTGCGCGATGCCGCCCGCGAGCGCCCCGATTCCCTCCATCTTGCCGTGACGCACGCGTAGGTCATCGGCCACGCGTTCGTCGGTGACGTCTCGCGTGATCCCGAGGTAGACCGGCTCGGCGACGTCGCCGAGGAGCAGCTTCGAACCGCGCGTCTCGTGCCATCGCCAGTTGCCGTCGCGGTCCGCGATGCGGTAGCGCAGCGGCTCGCCGGTGTCCTCCGACGCGAGTGTCGCATCGAGTCGATCGAGCCACGCCGCGGCGTCTTCGGGATGCAGCCCCTCGAGAAATTCGGATCGTTCGGCCGTCGTCACCCCGAGCCCTTCGCACCACGCGCGGTTGGCGACGAGGACGCGGGCGTCGGCCGTCACCACCACGACGAGGTCGGGGACGTCGTCGACGAATCGGGCGAGCTGTTCGAGCGTGAGGGGAGGGGGCGCGGGCATGGGAACTCCGTTGCGAAGCCGAGGTGGGAAGACGACGCCCGGGGAGGGCGTGGGCTTGGGCATCCGACGCGGAGGGGATCAGGGGGGGATCGAGGTGATCGGGCCCCTTCGCGGGTACTTGTCGGCGCCCCTCGCGGGCAGCGGAGCGGGAGCGCGACGAAGTATATCCCGGCCTCGGCCCGAGTCAAAAAGTTCATCGGGATTCGTCGCGGCTCGAAAAGGGGGCTTGCGCGACAGGGCCGAATCTACTTCCATGCTCGCGGGCGCCGCCGCATCGCGCGGGGCATCCACGAGGTCGGCGCGCACGCAAGTCGCGGCGACGGGGCGGTTACGACGGGAGGAGCGCCATGCGTTGGCGCCTCGTGCTGTTCGTGGCGATCCTGGTGACGACGGTCGCCGTCGCGGGCTACGTGATTCTCGAGGGCTACAGCGTCCTCGACGCGATCTACATGGCCGTGATCACGCTCTCGACCGTGGGGTACGGCGAGGTACAGCCCCTGTCACCGACGGGGAAGGTGTTCTCGATCGTGTTGATCATGTTCGGGATCGGTCTCGTTCTGTACACGATCAGCGTCATGACGTCGGCGCTCATCGAGGGCCATCTCGTCGAGTTCATGAGGGGGCGAAGGATGGATCGCAA
>JAUIME010000483.1 GCA_030433195.1 bacterium | reverse complement strand
TCGGAGCGCGATCGCTCGAACCTCGAGGTCGCCGAGGATCTGAGACGGCGTCTCACGGGGACGATCCCGGGCATGACCATCCGCACGCGCGCGCCGCAGGGACAGTTCCTCCTCGAACGGATTCTCGGCGGCGAAGAAGGACTCACGATCGAGGTGCGCGGGTTCGAGCTCGAGACGCTGGCGGCGCTGGCCGAGCGGGTGGCGGCGGTCGCGCGGGGGATCCCCGGTGTGACGGACGTCGATATCAGCCGGGACGAGGGGACGCCACAGCCGCAGCAGGAGATCCGTGTCGATCGCGACAAGGCGGCCGATCTCGGGCTGAGCGTGCGGGACGTTGCAGAAGCGCTCGAGACGGCCGTGGCCGGGACGCGCGCCGGCGAGTACCGAACCCGCGGCAACTCGTACCGCATCCTCGTGAAACTCGCCGATGCCGAGAAGCTCGACCTCGAAGAAATCCTCGATCTCACGCTCGCGACGCCGAGCGGCGAACAGGTGGCGCTGCGCAACGTCGTGTCGTCCGAGTTCGGACGTGGGCCGATCCTCATCGACCGCAAGGATCAGCAGCGCCTCGTGACGGTCGAGGCCAACGTCGCGGGTCGCGATCTGGGCTCGGTCGCGGCGGACGTGGCCGAAGAGCTCGACCGCATCCCGCGCCCCGTCGGGTACGACTTGCTCGTGGCCGGCAAGTTCGAGGAGCAAGAGCGCGCGTTCCGCGAGCTCGTCGTGTCGCTCGCGCTCGCGCTCGTACTCGTGTACATGGTGCTCGCGAGCCAATACGAATCGTTCCGCGATCCGCTCGTCGTGATGCTGTCCGTGCCTGTCGCCGCGATCGGTGTGCTGGTGACGCTGTTCCTGACCGAGACGACGCTCAACGTGCAGTCGTACATCGGTTGCATCATGCTCGGCGGGATCGTCGTGAACAACGCGATCCTGCTCGTTGACCAAGCGAACCGGCTACGGCTCGCGGGACGTCCTGTAAAGGACGCGATCGCCGAAGCCGGACGTCGTCGCCTGCGGCCGATCCTCATGACGACGCTCACGACCATCCTCGGCTTGCTGCCGCTCGCGTTCGGCATCGGCGAGGGGGCCGACGCCCAGGCGCCGTTGGCGCGCGCCGTGGTCGGCGGTCTGGCCGCCTCGACGCTCATCACGCTCGTGCTGATTCCCGCGGTGTACTCGCTGTTCCATCCGGAACGCGGCGGTGCGAAGGAGAAGCGCGCATGAGGCCTGCCGCGAAGCCGCGATCGCACGCGCGAGCCTGGATGCTCGCGGCCGCGCTACTGGCGAGCGCGTTCGGATGCCGCACCGTGGATCGCATGGAGATCTTCCAGCCCGACTACGAATCGGCGGTGCCGCCGCGCCGCGAGGTCGACGTTCCCGAGGATCGCGTCGCCCGCTCTTCGATCGAGTCCGAGCCCGAAGTGCCTGCGGAAGGGGCGATCCCGCTTTCAATCGAGCAGGCCGTGATGCTCGGTTTGCGCAACGATCGCGAGCTTCGCGTCGCGCAGCTCGAGTCGGTCGTCACGGGCGCGTTCGAGGCCATCGAGCGCGGCGCGTACGACCCCGAGCTCTACGTCGATGCCGAAGTCACGGAAGACCGTTCGTCGGAGACCGACCGGGCGACGGGCGAACGCTTCGACGTGAAGGGCGAAGAGGCGCGCGTCGAGGCCGGGGTCCGCCAGGTGCTGCCCACCGGAACCGAGATCGAAGGCAACGTCTCGCAGCGACGGAGTATCTCGGACCGTGCGCCCGAGCTTCAAGAGGCGCGCCTCGGGCTGACCGTGACGCAGTCGCTGCTCGAAGGGCTCGGTCCGGCCGTGAACCTCGCGAGCGTTCGTCAGGCCGAACTCGAGACCGAAGCCTCCCGGCACGAACTGCGCGGGTTCACCGAGTCGGTCGTCGCGCAGATCGAGATCGCCTATTGGAACCATGTCTTGGCGCGCCGTGAGATCGAGATCTTCGAGCGTTCGCTCGAGGTCGCTGATCGCCAGCGCGACGAAGTCGAGCAGCGGATCGAGGTCGGCGTGCTCGCGGACACCGAGGCGGCGGCCGCGCGGGCCGAAGTCGCGCTGCGGGAGCAGGCGCTCATCGATGCGCGCAGCGAAGTGGAGCAGACGCGATTGCGGTTGGTGCGTCGCGTCGACCCCGACGCGGCGGGGCGGTTCGAGCGCGAGCTCGACCTCACGACGCTCCCCGAAGTCGACGCGGCGCCGATCGACGATCTCGAAGACCGCCTGAAGCTCGCCGAAGAGCGGCGTCCCGATCTCGCGGAGGCGCGCACGCTGCTGCGCCGCGACGAGCTCGACACTCTCGTGACGCGCAACGGCCTCTTGCCGCGGCTCGACGTGTTCCTCGCACTCGGGCGCACGGGCTTCGGCGACACGTTCGACGAGTCGTTCCGCGAGCTCGAGACCAACACGTACGATTGGACGGCCGGCGTGAGCTTCTCGTACTTGCTGGGCAATCGCGCGGCGCGCGCGCGTGACCACGCGGCGCAGGCGGATCGACGGCGCGCCGAAGAGGCGGTCGAGAACCTGCTCCAACTCGTGCGACTCGACGTGCGGATCGCGCTCGACGAGCTCGAACGGACGCGCCAGCAGATCGGCGCGACCGCCGCGACGCGCGCACTCCAAGAGCAGACCGTCGAGGCCGAGCAGGCGCGCTTCGAGGTCGGCTCGAGCACCGCGCTCCTCGTCGCGCAGGCGCAACGCGACTTGCTGCAGGCGCAGATCGCCGAGGTCGAGTCCGTCGTCGCGTACCGAATCGCGCGGGTCCGTCTCTTCCTCGCCGAGGGGAGTCTTCTCGAGCGTCGCGGCATCCGCTTCGACTGATCTCGTCGTTCGCGGAGGCAGTGGGCCGTCAGGTGTCGAGCGATCGACCGCAGTGCGGGCAGGAGCCGTGCGCAGCGGACTCGGCGGCTTTCTGCTGCGCGCCTTCGAGCGACTCGCGCGCCTCCTCGGTCAAGCGCCGGCGGTCGGTCGCGTCGAGCCCGAGTTCGTGCGACTTCGCGAGGAGCGCGTGCCGTTCGTCGGCCGTGAGCTTGCCGTCGGCGAGGGCCTGCTCGAGCTGGTCTCGATACTTCTCCCGTCGCTCGCGTAAGTGGTCCGAGAACGCGCTCGCGAGGATGCCTGCCGGCAACGCGACCATCCCGATGCCCACGATCGTGACGAACGAGCCGAAGACCTTCCCGACGGTCGTAATCGGCGTGACGTCGCCATAGCCGACGGTCGTCAACGTGGCGACGGCCCACCACATCGCGCTCGGAATGCTTCCGAACGCCTCCGGCTGGGCGTCGCGCTCGACGACGTACATGCCGCTCGCCGCGAGCATGAGGATCACGAGCAGGATGAAGAGAGCCGCCGCGAACGAGGGGAGCTCGTCGTGCAGCACCGTGAGCAAGATCGTCATCGCCGACGAATAGCGGGTGAGCTTGAAGACGCGCAACAGACGAAGGACGCGGAGCCAACGCAGATCGATCGCGAAGAACGCCGCGAAGTAGGTCGGCAGGATCGCGAGGAGGTCGACGAGCGCCAGGGGCGTCAGCGCGAAGCGTAGACGACCCGTGACGGGATCGCGATATCGGCCGCTCGGATGGCGCGGAGCGAGGGCGAGTCGCAGGACGTACTCGATCGTGAAGACGGCCACCGAAAACCACTCGAACGCGCGTAGCTCGGTGCGGTAGCGGGTGCCGATCGACTCGACGGATCCGACGATCACCGCGAAGAGGTTCGCGAGGATCAATGCGATGATCGCGAGATCGACCGTGCGGACCCACGCTCCTCCTCGAAGCGCGCCGAGCATCGTCGACCTCGTGTCGCTCGTGGAACTCATACGTTCTTCCTCCGGCCAGTAAACTCGCCGAGGATAGCAGGCCGCGAGCGAGCCGCGCCGGATGTGTCACCTTTCTTCACGGATTCGGCCGAGTCGACGAAGCGGTCGTGGGCGAGGACTCGGGCGACCAGCAGGGATTTTGCGGTGGCAAGACATTGCTCGGAAACGGGTTAGCGATTTTGGTCGTAGAGTTCTGCAAGTCGGTATGGCCCTTGCTCCTGGAGCTTCTCGTGGGACGCGGGATGGCGGCGGTCGCCGTCATCCGATGAGAGAGCGAGCCCCGCACGAGTGAACCCCTTGGATCTCTGGAGGAGATGGACATGAAGACTCGACGAATTCTCGATGGATGGCGACTCGCGGCGATCATGCTCGCGGTCCTCGCTGCTTCGGTGAGCACGGCTTCGGCTCAGTGCTTCACGCCCGACAACCTCGACGGCACGTGCTGTGACGACGCCTCGGCGAACCTCCCGGTGTTCCCGGACATCGATCTCGCCACGAAGTACATCTGCTTTCGCGACTGTAGCCTGAGCTTCGAGACGGATCTTCCGGTGAAGACGAAGCACGATCCGGTCGGGTGCGGCCTGAGCCTGATCCGCTTCGACATCACGAACGCGGGTGGGGGCCTCGTCATCTGGAAGGGCAAGCTGATCGCGTCGTACTCGCGAACCTGGGCCGAGCAGAGCCCGACCTCGTCGGCGCCCGACAAGCAGGTGTGGCGCTTCCTCGTCAACGGCGACTTCAAGATCGATCCGTTCGTCGTCTCGACCTACGGTA
>JAUIME010000482.1 GCA_030433195.1 bacterium | reverse complement strand
CGAGGATTGGGTGCGTCGAATGTTCGACGACGAGGACGTCGCCGTGCGGGGAGCGGCGATCGAAGCGTGCCGGGAGTCGAGGCGGCGCGGCAAGAGCGATCTGCTCTTCGCGCACGATGCGGCGATCTGGAGACGCACGTTGGCCGACGAGGACGCGGAGATCCGAGCGATCGCGATCGGATTCGCGTCGGAGGTGGTTCGACGGAATCTCTTCGACTGCCGTGACGTCGTCGCCGCGGCCCTCGCCGATCCGGAACCGGCGGTCGTCACGGCTGCGCTCGATGTCGTCCGGGGGCTACGCGAACGGACGCCGGAGGAACTCCAGCTCGTGCTCTCGCTTGCCGATCATCCTGGCGCGGAGGTTCGCCGCGGTGTCGTCCGAGCGCTCGAGCGCTTCGACTTCGAGCGAGAGCGCATCGATGCGGTGCTCGAGCGGCTGGCGTCCGACACGAACCCGCGGGTTGCGGACCCAGCGGCTGCGGCCGTCGATCGCAAGTGAACGCGGCGCGGGCGCGCGCGACTCAAGCGTCCGGATCGTGCACGAGATCGGCGTCGTCGCCGGTCCCGCCTTCCTTGCCGTCGGCGCCGTACGAGACGATCTTCGGAAGCTGTGCGGGGCGCGGCAGGAACATGTACGGGTTCTTCCACGGATCGAGCCCATCGCCTCCGACGAGGTAGGCGCGCCCCGCGACCGACGGACGTCGGTGGCGGGGCTCGTGAAACGCGAAGGGCATGGCAGCGTATCGAGGCCGGCCGATCAAGCTACGGCGCGACGGACTTGCGCTCGGAACGGTGGCCTTTCAGAGGCTCACGCCGTGTCGCTGTTCGAACGCGGCACTCAATCGATCGACGAGGGCTGCATCGTCTTGATCGATCTCGACGATGACGGTCTCGCCGGACGGCCCGGCTCCGATGTAGGTCTTCGTGTACGGAAGATGCGGCGACTCGGTGAAGGAGTCGGCGCTCGCCGCGTTTCCGATCACGTAGATGCGGCCGTTGGCGAGGAACTCCCAGTAGCTGCTCGCGGGATCTTCGACTCGAGTGCGGGCGATGTGCATGTAGTGGTCGTGGAGGCGATCGTAGAGGTCGTCGCTTTTCGGATCGATCTCGAACACGAGGGTCTCGCGTGCCGGGCCGCCGCCGATGTGCGTCTTCGTGTACGGAAGGTGCGGCGCGGCGCGGAATGCCTTGGCGCTCTCGGCGCTGCCCACCACGTAGAGTCGTCCGTCGTAGCGAAGTTCGTAGTAGTCGTTCGCCGGGTCCTCGATCGCGACTTCCACCTTCGGCTTCGAGGGCTCGAGATTCCCCGATGACGAGGCGGACGACGCGCTCGAGTTGCCCTCGTCGTTCCCCTCCGGGGTCGATTGACAGGCTGCGAGCAGGCCGACGAGGCCCAACAGAGTGACGAGAATCGCGAGTCGCTTCATGACGAGATTCCTCCGCGGAACGGGACGTTCGACTGTGCGTGGAACGGGATGGTGGGGTGTCGGGCCCACGCCGCCCACGCGGACGGCGGGATTCGAGCAATCGCCCGTGAGTCGTTCGCGAGAAATCTGTGAGAGTTCGATGAGGAACGTGGGGAGAGTCGGGTGAGAGGCCTCGAAACGAGGCTCGAAGTGTGGCATACTGGCGTTCTTCCGAACCCGGTGGCGGACCGGTCACGGAGGTTTCATGCTCTCGTCGGTCTCGCCCTCAGGCTGCCGCTGCCACGAGGCCCCGTGCGCCACTCGGCGCGCGGTGTCCGTCTCGATCCTTTTCTTCTGCGGTCTCTTCGCCCGAGTTGTCCTCGCTCGTGCTCTCCTCGCCCCTGTTGTCCTCGTCCTGAGTGGGATCCTGTTTCACGATGCGGTGGCGGCCGAGCCTGAAGTCTTGCTCGTGAGCGCGTGGCACGGGAACACGATCGCTCGCTACGACGCGACGACGGGGGAGCCACTCGGGAGCTTCGATCCCGACGGGCAAGCCGAGCTTTCGCGAGCGCACAGCGTGCGTTTGGGGCCTGATGGCCTCGTCTACGTCGCGTCGTTTTCGGGCGACAAGGTGACGCGCTTCGATCCCGTGACGGGCGAGTTCGTCGACGACTTCGTACCGGCGGGAACGGCCGGTCTGTCGTCGGCTGCGGATGCGTTGCACGGCCCCGATGGCGACCTCTTCGTCGCGAGTTTCGACAACGACACCGTGCTGCGCTTCGACGGGGACTCGGGCGCGTACCTCGGGGAGTTCGTCGCCGCGGGGAGCGGTGGACTCGAACAGCCCGAGCTCATGACGTTCGGGCCGAACGGGAACCTGTTCGTCTCGAGTCGCTACGCGGGAATCCTCGAGTTCGACGGGATGACGGGAGACTTCGTGCGTGTGTTCGTCGTGCCCGTACCCGGTGTCTTCGACGACTTGCACGTCATCCTCTTCGGTCCGGACGGGCGCGCGTACGTATCGTCGTTCGAGAATGACGAGGTACGTCGCTTCGACGCGACGACAGGCGACTTCGTCGACGTGTTCGTCGCCGCCGGTAGCGGGGGTCTCGATCGTGCGCACGCGATGGCATTCGGGATCGACGGGGACTTCTACGTGACGTCGTTCGCGACCGATCAGGTGTTGCGCTACGACGGCGTCTCGGGTGCGTTTCGCGACGTATTCGTCGACGCGGGACCGGAGGGTCCGAACGGGCCGAGTCACCTGTTGTTCGTACCCGTTCCCGCGCTGCGGTTGTCGTCGCTCGAGCCGGGGATCGCGGGGAGCCCGAGCGCGATCACGGCCTCGGGCGCGGGACCCGGCGAGCGGGTGCTGTTCTTCCGCGCGCGCCGCGCGGGCATCACGCCGACACCGGGCTGCCCCGATCTCAATGGATTGCTGCTCGCACCGAAGCTCGTGCGCAAGCTCGATGCCGACGCCTCGGGGGTGGCGACGCTCACGGGTACGGTGCCACTGTCGCTCTCCGGTCGAGAGCTGGTGATGCAAGCCATCGTGAAGTCGAGCTGCCGCCGCAGTAACGTCGTCAAGGTGCGAATTCCGTGAACGGGATCGCCTCGAACCCAGCCGAAGGGAAGGTACTTGCCATGCTTCGAAGGATCGAACTCGGAATCATCTTGGCCGTCGTCGTGGCATCCTCGGCGTTCGGATTCGGCGACGAAGTGCTGCCCGGCGACGGGTCGGTGACGCCGCGTGCGAAGATCGGCGATGCGTCGGGTGGCTTCGCGGACTCGCTCTACGACGACGGGCTGTTCGGATCGGGGATCGCTGCGATCGGCGACGTCGACGGCGACGGGATCGGCGATCTCGGCGTCGGCGCGTGCTTCGATCAGGACGGCGGTCTGCGCCGCGGGGCCGTGTGGATCTTGTTCTTGAACGCCGACGGAACCGTTCGCACGCATCAGAAGATCAGCTCGACGCAGGGCGGCTTCGCGGCGACGCTCGACGACGAGGATCTGTTCGGCCGCACGATCGCGCCCCTCGGTGATCTCGACGGCGACGGCGTCGTCGACATCGCGGTCGGCGCGTGCCGCGACGACGATGGCGGCTCGAATCGCGGCGCCGTGTACGTCGTGTTCTTGCACGCCGACGGCACGGTGAAGTCGCACCAGAAGATCAGCGAGACCTCAGGCGGGCTCGCCGGAGCGGGGTCCGGCAGCCTCGTCGACTTCGACCAATTCGGCGAGTCGCTCGCTTCGCTCGGTGACTTCGACGGCGACGGGATCGTCGATCTCGCGGTCGGCTCGGGGCTCGACGATGACGGCGGAGTCGACCGCGGAGCCGTGCGGATCCTGCGGCTCGACAGCGATGGCACCGTGAAGGGCGCACGCAAGATCAGCGCGACGGCCGGCGGTTTTGCGGGCGTGCTCGACGACTTCGACTCGTTCGGTTGGGGCGTGGCCGCCGCAGGCGATCGCAATGGCGACGGAACGGTCGATCTCGTCATCGGAGCGCCCGGCGACGACGACGGCGGCGGCGACCGTGGCGCGGTCTGGATCCTGTATCTCGCGCCTGACGGCAGCGTTTCGGAGCATCACAAGATCAGCGACACCGCCGGTGGGTTCGCAGGGGCCCTGGCCGATGGGGATCGGTTCGGCGGTGATGTGGCGGGGATCGGGGATCTCGATCGCAACGGCATCGTCGACATCGCGGTGGGCGCGCCGAATCACGACGGATCGGGCGCGGTTTGGACGCTGCGTCTCGCGCCCGACGAATCCGTCGCGGCGGCGGTCGAGATCCGGCAAGGACTCGGCGGTTTCGTGGGGCCGCTCGCCAACGGAGATTCCTTCGGATTCACCGTGGCGTCGCCCGGGGACCTCGACGGCGATGGTGCGTCCGATCTCGCGATCGGCGCGATCGGCGACGACGGGACGGACGGCAACAATCGCGGCGCCGTGTGGATCGCGGACCTCGCGCGCGCGTGCGGTGCGTCGACCGTGAACGACCTCGCCGGGCCGATCGTCGACACGCTGTTCGTCAACGGGACGACGGGCGGGGCCGCACGATGTGTCACGGTTGACGAGGGCGGGCTGCTCTGGTTCGCGATGCTCGCGCCGCCCGCGGGTGGCAACCGGCGGTTCCTCGTGCATGCAAATCTCGGTGCACCGACGCTCGGCGACGTGACGCCGCAGCCGGCGGCGATC
>JAUIME010000481.1 GCA_030433195.1 bacterium | reverse complement strand
AACGTCGTAGTCGTACCCGGGGGGGTATCTGTCCGTCTCCGAGCCGCGCGGTCTTACCCGGCCGCGCGGCCGCTTTTCTCCGACTCGTGAGCTGCAAATCTTGCCGGGTTGCGCCTACTGTCGGTCGGATTTACCGGCCGATCCCACCGATCGCTCGCACCGTCCTGTCTCATTCCCCGCCGCGCTTTCGATCTTCGAGTTCGTCGAGTGTCTTGGGCCAATCGTCCTTCATGAGTCGCGACAGAACTCGATCCGCGAGGAGCTTGCCGCCCGTCTGACATGCGGGGCAATAGTTCGTTTCGCGGTCGGCGTAGGCAATGCGTTGGATCGGCGTTCCGCATCGCGGGCAGGGCTCTTTGAAACGTCCGTGTGCGGCCATTTCTTTGCGAAACGCGGTGACCTTGTCGGGGAAGCCGTCGCCGACCTCGCGTCGCGTCCGGTCGATCCATTCCTCGAGAACGGCGCGCGCCGCGTCGAACAGAATTCTCGTGGCTTCGTCGTCGAGTTGGTCCGTGCGACGTAGGGGAGAGAGCGCCGCGCGGTGCAGGATTTCGTCGGAGTACGCGTTGCCGATGCCGTCGAAGATCGTCGGGTCGGTGAACGCGCGCTTGAGCGTGTGCCGCCCTTGGCGAAGTCGGGTTCGGAAGGCGTCGAGGTCGCAGTGCAAGACGTCGAGCCCACCCGGATCATGGTCGGCGAGGGCCGACTCGCCGCGCACGACGTGCAGCGACGCGCGGCGCTTCGAACCGGCTTCGGTGAGGACGAGTGTGCCCGTGTCGAAATCGAAGCGCGCGAGCCCGGTCTTCGGCGAGAGCTTGACGCCGGCGCGCTTCCACCGCAGCCGCCCCGCGATCATGAGATGCAGGACGAAGAACAGGTCGTTCTCGAGCTCGAAGACGATGCGCTTGCCGAGGCGCCGAAACCCGACGACGTTCGAGCCGATCGCCTCGCGCCACGAGGGCTCGAACGTGCGCACGAGAAACGGGCTCGCGACCTGCATCGACTCGAGGCGACGTCCCGTCGCATGCCGATCGAGGGCTTCCACGTAGACGGTCACGTCGGGTAGCTCGGGCATGCGGCCGAGACTCGCTCCGGGCGGTTTCGGTGTCAACCGCGAAGGCGGCCCCGATCGAATCGCCGCGTCGCTGTAACCTTGGCGCCGTTTTCCCGTCTGGAGAAGAGCTCCGCAAAGCTGGGCCTCCATGGGCTCGGTGCGAGGCGGTAGCGCGCGGCGCGGCGAGTCGGTATCCTCTCGGATGGTGAGCGCGCGCGGCATCGCGTGCGCTCGGGGTGGGCGAGTCGGTCGGGCGCGTCGCGCGAGGGTGTCGTGCGGGCGGTTCGGTCGGCGCGGGCGATTCCATAGGGCGGGCGATCCGAGGATGACGGGCGGAATCCTGGATACGGCGGAGGTGCTGCGCGAGCGCTTCGGGCACACCGCGTTCCGCGAGGGTCAGCGCGAGGCGATCGACGCCTGTATCGAGGGTCGCGACGTCGTCGTCGTGATGCCCACGGGCGCGGGCAAGTCGCTGTGTTACCAGCTCCCGGCCCTGGCGCTTCCCGGCTACGTCCTCGTCGTGAGTCCGCTCATCGCGCTCATGAAGGATCAGGTCGATCAGCTTCGCGCCAAGGGGATCGTCGCGGCGACCGTACACTCGGGTTCGACGCCCGACGAAAAGTGGGGCGTCGCGCACGACATCGAGGCCGGGCGCCTCAAGATCCTGCTCGTCGCTCCCGAACGCTTTCGCCTGAAACGCTTCGTGCAGTTCGTGCGTCGCTTTCCACCGTCGCGCTTCATCATCGACGAGGCGCACTGCATCAGCCAGTGGGGACACGATTTCCGGCCCGACTACCGGCGGCTGCACGAGGTGACCGAAATCCTCGACGGGCTTCCGGTGGCCGCGCTGACCGCGACGGCAACGCCCGACGTGCGGCGCGACATCGCCGTGCAGCTCCGCTTGCGCGAACCGCTCGAGATCCTCACGGGTTTCGATCGTCCGAACCTCGCGTTCGAGGTCGTGCCCGCGCCGAGCAAGGACGACAAGCTCACGGTGACCGAGGAACTGCTCGAGGGTACCGAGGGCGTTCGTCTCGTGTATGCGGCGAGTCGGCGTTCGGTCGAGTCGCTGGCCGAGCATCTGCGCGAGCACCTCGACGGGGACGTCGCCGCCTATCACGCAGGCTTGCGCGATCACGAGCGCGCCTCGGTCCAAGACCGCTTCATGTCCGGGGAGCTCGACGTGCTCGTCGCGACCAATGCCTTCGGGATGGGGGTCGACAAGGCCGACATCCGGATGGTTTTGCACTACGACATGCCGGGGTCGCTCGAAGCGTATTATCAGGAGGCCGGCCGCGCGGGTCGCGACGGCGAGCCCGCGCGATGCGTGCTATTGCAGCACGGCGCCGACTACGCGTTGCAGCGGTTCTTCCTCGACGGCGCGAATCCGTCGCCCGATCTCGTGCAGCGGCTCTTTCGGATCCTGTCCGAGCGGTGCCGGCCGTCGACGGGGGACGGTCCCGTGATCGTACGCGCGGCCGACCTGAAAGAACCGCTCGGCGAGAAGCGCGACGGCGCGATCGACACGGCGTTGCGGATGTTCCGGCGTTTCGGGCTCGTCGACCTGCGCGGCGACGAGTACACGCTCGCGAGCGAGTTCCCGGATCGGTGTCCGGTTCCGGCGGACGAGCTCATCGAGAAGCGACGCCGCGACGAAGAACGCTTGTCGCGCATGTGGGACTACACGCGCGGCGGTCGTGAGTGCCGCTTCGATCGCGTGCGGAGCTATTTCGTCGGCAAGCCCGGGGATCCGTGCGGGCGATGCGACGTTTGCGCGGGCGGCGAGCGAGAGCGACGAACGCCGACTTCGGCCGAGCTCGAGCGGGTCCAGGCCGTGCTGCGCGTCGTCGCCGAGCTCGACTTCCGGTTCGGTCCCACGAAGATCGTGAAGATCCTCGCGGGCAGCCGCACGACCGACCTCACGGATCGTGGGCTCGATCGGCTCGATGGGCACGGAGCGTTGCGTGGTGCCGGCGAGCCGTTCATCCGCGATCTGATCCGGTTCCTCGAAGACGAAGGCTTGCTCGAGCGTGAGGCGTTTCGGTCGGCGGACGGAACGCGAAGCGGCAGCCTGCTCGGCCTCACGCCGGCGGGAACGCGCCTGGCTCGCGGCGAGATCACGCCCGAGCTTCCGCCCGTACCGGCGCCGCGCTCGGCGCGCAGCAGTCGCCGCGGGAGCTCGAGTCGCGCGGCGAAGAAGGCGGCTCCGGTCGCGGACGTCGATTCCGAGCTGTACGAGAGTCTGCGGGGGCTGCGCGTCGAACTGTCGGACGAGCACGGCCGTCCCGCCTACACGTTCTTCTCGAACGAGACGCTCGAGCTTCTCGCCTCCGATCCGCCCGAGTCGCGGGAGGAGTTTCTGACGGTGAAGGGGCTCGGCGAGAAGCGTTGGGATACGTTCGGCGAGCGGGTGTTGGCGCGCATTGCGCAGTGGCGCGCGAGTCGAGCCTGAGGATCTGCGGCGAGGGCGCGAAGCGGGCGAGCCGAGTCGGTACCCGGCGCGCCCGCGGAATCGTGATCAGTCGTCGCCGCCGTCTTGCGACTCGTCGCCGTCTTCTTCCTTGCCGTCCTCGCCTTCACCGGACGAATCCTCCGATTCGTCGGTCTCCGGCGTCGCCGGCATGGCGAAGAACGCCGGGGTGATGCCCTCGGGATTCACGATGGCTTCACGCACGACGATCTCCTCGAGCCGCGCACCGAACTCCATGTTGCGCTGGAAGGGGATGACGATGCCGCCGTCGATCGTTCGGAAGTCGCTGAAGAACGTGCGCTGGTTCATGGGCTCGCGCGCTTGCGAGAAGTCGGCGATTCGCTGATCGATCGCGACTTCGAGGAACGTGCGCGCGTCGAGCATCCACGTTTCGGTCGCGCCGTTCGAATAGGTGAGTTCGAGATCGATCGTCGGGGTCCCGTCGACGTTGCCCGCGCCGATCTTGGCGACCTCGATCTCGTGCTCGGCCGGCGCGAGGAGCGGCGGTGCGAACATCGCTTCCCGCGCGAGCTGGGCTTCGTATTGCGGGATCGTCGGACGCGACGGCGTCGTCACCTGGAACAGGTGCACGACCCACCACGGTCCTTCACCGTCGCGCCCGCGTTGGTCGGGATTGCCGAGCGCCGTGTAGTCGAAGCGGTAGAGGTCGGGGCGATGGCGTACGAATCGGAAGTCGTCGCTTTCGCTGAACGCGCTGAAGGTGCCGCGCAGTTCGAGCGACTCGACGGTGTTCCAGGCCTCCTTGCCGCCGCGAGCCTTCGCGTATCGCGCGAGGATCTCTTCGAGCTCGAGATCGGCTGCCGCGGCCGGATTCGTCGCCGAATCATCCGCTTCGCTCGTTCGTGCCGTGACACGCGTCGCGTCACCGGTCGCGCGGACGTCGTAGGCGACCATCTCGTCGAGGTCGCGCACGATGATGCGGCCGGAGTCGAGCGTCGGTGACGTCCACGCGCGGCCTTCCATCGCCTGGACACGGCCGAGCTCGAGGTACTCGTCGGGGGAGGCGAGCGCCAAGGCGAGTGTCCCCTGGTCGCCGAGGATCACGAGGTTTTGCCCGCAGGCGATCAGCGATCCC
>JAUIME010000480.1 GCA_030433195.1 bacterium | reverse complement strand
TGCAGACGAGTCTGATCGTCGCCGATGGGCACGCGGCGGCCGGCTGGGACGGCGACCGTGTCGTCTTGTTCGAGGACGATGCTGGCCGTGTCGCGGCGGCGTGGTTCAGCGTATGGGACACGGAACGCGACGCGATCGAGTTCGTCGAGGCGTACCGCGCGCGCTATGATGCGTTCGCGCTGCTGCGCCGCGGCACGCGTGTCGCGATCGCACGAGGTTTCGGCGGCGAGCTCGACGCGGCGATCGCGACGAAGCTGCTCGATTCCGAGGTGGCGCCGAAGACGTTGCCGCCACCGTCGCCGATCGAGCCGAGCGACGACGAGTAGCGAGTGGCGAGGATCGGAACCGAGCATCCCGAGGAGGCAAGGCGTCGATGGTGGCAGGTTGGTTCGTCGCGGTCGCGGCGTGGTTTGCGGCCGGTGCGGCCGCGATCACGGGCGGCGCCGCGGCTTGGAAGTCGAGCGGCGTGTCGCGCACGCGTCGTCGCGCGCGCCGGGCGATCCGCCCGCTGCGCAAGGAAGTTGACCGCTTCGATCGCACGTTGAGTCCGTGGTCGAGCGGTGCCGAAGATGCCGCGCAGCGCTTCGCCGATGCCGAACGCGAACGGCGCTACGCGGACGTCCCGATCGACGCGCTTCGTGACGCGGGCGCGCAGCAGGTCCGGTTCTCGACGCTCGAAGATGCGGGCTATCGAACGCTGCACGACGTGCGAGGCGTCGAGGCCGCGACACTCGCCGCCATCCATGGCATCGGCGCGACGAGTGCCGAGCGCGTCGAGCGCGCCGCGCGGACACTCGAAGAACGCATCGCGAACGAGCCCGCATCGATCCCCGACGCGGAGCTCGCAACGCCCGAAGCCGTCGACCTCGCCGACGGGACCATCGACTTGCTCGCCGCACACGACATCGCGGGCGACGCGCCCCGGCAACTCCGCGAACGGACGAAGGGACTCGAGCGTCGTTACGAGGACGGTCGCGCGCACGGAAGCTTCGGACGGTTCCTGACGGGATGGTTCCGGCGCAAGCGCCGCTTGGCCGACGAAGCCGAAGCGGCCGCACTCGCCGACGATGCCGAGCGCGTGCGCGACGGCGGGCTGCTCGACGCCGCCCGCGACGGACGCGCGCGCCTCGAGAAGAGCAAGAAGCAGCGACCGAAGCGCGCGAAGAGGCGTCGCGGCGACGCACCCGATCCCGAGCGCGTCGAGCGGCTCCGCGGGCAGTTCCGCGATCGCTTCGCCGAGTGCTGTGCGATCCTCGAAGACCTCTACGTCGAGCTCGGGTTGCGTTCGAGCGGCGCCGCGGCGGCGGGTCAGGGCGGGCTCACCGACGAGGTGGCGCGTCGCGTCGAAGCGTTCCCGCTCGACGCGTCCGGCGTGCGAGCGACGTTGCGTCGTTACCAGGAGTTCGGCGCGAAGTATCTGCTCGCGCAGGAACGCACGATCCTCGGCGACGAGATGGGTCTCGGCAAAACGATGCAGGCGCTCGCCGCGATGACGCATCTGCGCAACGCCGACGACGCGAAGCGTTTCTTCGTCGTCGCGCCCGCCGGGATCCTCGTCAACTGGGTGCGCGAGGTCGTGCGATGGACGTCGATGCCCGCGTGGATGCTGCACGGTTCGGAGCTCGAAGCGAGCCTCGAGGCGTGGGTGCGCGACGGGGGTGTCGCGGTGACCTCGTACGCGACGCTTCGCCGACTCGATCTCGGCACGCCGCTCGAGCGCGTCGGCGGCAGGGTCGATTGGCTGATCGTCGACGAGGCGCACTACGCGAAGAACCCCGAAGCGGGTCGTACGCAGGCCGTGCGGCGTCTCGCCGAGCGAAGCCGTTACGTCGCGTTCCTGTCGGGAACGCCGATGGAGAATCGTCCCGACGAGTTTCTCGAGCTCATCGAGGCCGTGCGACCGGGCGAGGGTGAAGCGCTGCGCGCGCGAGACCTCCACGCGCACGCGGCCGCGGGCAGTGTGCGAGCGTTCCACGAAGCCGTCGCGAGCGTGTACCTGCGTCGCAATCAGGAAGACGTGTTGACGGAGCTTCCCGCGAAGATCGAGGTCGAAGAGTGGGTCGAGCTCGCGGGCCGCGATCGCGCCGCGTATCGCGAGTCGGTCACGTCGGGCAACTTCATGGCGATCCGGCGCACGGCGACGATCGGTGACGTCGAGCACGAGCCGTACGCATCAGCGAAGCTCGATCGACTCGCCGAGCTCCTCGAAGAGTATCGCGAGACCGGGCGCAGGGTGATCGTCTTCTCGTTCTTCCTCGACGTGCTCGCCGCGGTGGGGCGACGCTTCGAGCGCGACGTGATCGGGACCATCGACGGCAGCGTCTCACCCGAAGAGCGACAGGCACTCGTCGACGCGCTCGGCGGAACCGAGGGCCACGCGGTGCTGCTGCTGCAGATTCAAGCGGGCGGACAAGGGCTCAACATCCAGAGCGCGTCGGCCGTCGTCCTCATGGAGCCGCAAACCAAACCGAGCATCGAAGACCAGGCCATCGCCCGCGCCCACCGCATGGGTCAAACGCAGCGCGTCCTCGTCCACCGCCTCCTCGCGCGCGGCACCTGCGACGAGACTCTGCTCGAGCTCCTCGGCGAGAAAGAACGCCTCTTCGACGCCTTCGCCCGCCGTAGCTCCGTCAAGGAAGCGAGCCCCCAAGCCACCGAAACGAGCCTCGCCCGCGCCGTCGTCGAAGTCGAGCAAGCCCGCCTCGCCGAGGAACGCGATCAGTCGTCGAAGGGGAGTTGATTCAAGGTCGCCCTAGGTTCCTTCACGCCGATAGTTTCCGGCCTCTCGTTGGTTCATGGTGTGCAAAACAACGCGTTGTTCTGGCTCGGTGACGAGGTCCGGTACGAGTTGCTCGGTCTTCCGGGGTACCTGCTGTTCCGCGCGAAAGATCTGCTCGAAGTCGCTGCGCGGCCGCGCTGATCGAGGAGTGTCGGCTACCTCGCGACGGCTTTCGTGCGCATGAGGAACTCGCCGAGGTACGAGTCGTGCGGGATGCCGGGTTCGAGGAACGTCGTCGGCGTGTCGCCGAGGTAGACGTTCGTGATCGTCGGCTCTTCGAGCAGCGTCTCGACGAAGTCGCGATCGTCCGTGACGGCCGTGAGCACGAGGGTGTCGCGAAGCGGTGCGACGCCGTCGCTCTTCGACCACGGCGCGACCCACACACAGGGGAACGGGAGTTCGGTACCGGTCTGCGGGGCGTTCGCGTCGTCGACGCGGAACACGGCGGGGCGCAAGACCGCCGATCCGTCGCCGAGATCATGCACGATCCCGTCGCCGCCGAGTACGGCACGGGTTCCCGCAGCTCGTCCGAGCAGGAACGATTCGAGACCGCGCGCGTGCTCGAGTGATTGAACGGGCAAGAGCGCGTCGTCGTGGTCGGGCGGGAGACTCGGCATCGCGGCGAGTCGTTCGGCGAGCGCTTCGGCGAACGCGTCCGCGTCTCCGTCGACGAAGACGGCCGTCGCGTTGATGCAGTTCGTCGCGCCCTTGCCGGCGATCGATTCGACGATCATGTCCATGCGATCGCGCCAGTCGTCGCGCGTGACGAGGATCTTCGAGCGGCCTGGGCCCTGCGCTTGGACCTTGCGGCTGTCGCGGTGCTTCTCGACGACGGCGTCACCGCCATAGACGATCGCGAGGTCGACGGAGTCGACGATCGTGTCGGCGACCGCGTGGTCGGTCGGGAACAGCATCACGTCTTCGTTGCGGAAGCCGGCCGCATGGAGCGCGAGTACGAGTCGGTACGGCGTGAGCGGTTCGTGTTGCGAGGGTCGCACGGCGACGCGGTATCCGAGCGCGAGCGCTTCGAGCCACAACGAATGCACGCTCGGCGTGTTGCCTGACGCGAGCACCCCGAACACGTCGTTGCGGCGTGTCCACACCGCCGATCCCCCGAACGTGCGCGCATCGGTCCAACTCGCTGCGGCGGCCTGCGGACGAGCGCAGTGCGCCGTCTGATACGCCTTCGCGGCCGATTCGGCGATGATCGCCGTCGAGCGGCGAACCATGTAGAGCGGCATGCCCGAAACGCGGCTCACGAGCCGTTGGTAGGCATCGGGCGAAAGGCCGCCGAGCGTGTCGTTCGCGAAGATGCGGCCGGCTTCGACGAGCGCGCGCGTGCGCTCCTCGACCGGAAGCGGAGTCGCCTTGCGAAGCGCCGAGACGCCGCGCCACACGAACAGTCGCGGGATCAGGCCGAGATCGACCGCCGTTTCGCCGCGTACGTCGTTCACGACGACGCGATGGCGGGCCTGGTACTCGCCCCGCGGTCCGAGAGCGTCGACGCGTGCTGCCGCGTCGACCGAAGCTTCGCCTTGCGTGGCGCGCATGTGCATCAGTACACCCCCTCGATCACCTTCTGACCTTCGAACGACGCGACCGGCGAGACGTCGGCGACCGCATCCCCGAAGTGACCGGGAAGGGCTTCGACGCGCGTCCCCATGTCGCGTTCGAGGTTGTTCGGCAGGAGCATGTTCTTGCTCACGTGATGCATGAGAACCTGCCCGCGTTCGCCCATCGCGACGGGCTCGCGCGATTCGGCGTCCACCACCGCGAACGTCACGTAGGGAGACAGCGGATCGAAGATACAGCGATCGTCGGTGGCGCCGGTTCCGGGACGCTCGAT
>JAUIME010000004.1 GCA_030433195.1 bacterium | reverse complement strand
GCCTCACTGCCGCCCTGCTGGACGCCCGGGATACCCGGGATCGCGCTGATGCGGGCCGTGTTGATGATCGTCTCGGGCAGGTTGCCCATCGCAAGGTCGGCCTTGTAGACGACCCGCAGCGGATCGTCGCCCGGGCAGAACGGCACCGGACCGATGTCGCTGCACAGGATCGACTGGCCTTGCACCATGCACGAAGCGCCTTCGACGATCATGATGTTGGTCAGCTCCGGCGGGAGCATGTCGGTGAGCTGGACGTTCAAGAAGCACGCTTCGCCACCGGCCGGAATGCTGATGAGCACTTCGAAGAACACCGTGTCACCCGGCTGGGCCGCGACCGCGTTACCGAAGGTCAGGCCGTCGAGCGACACGTTCTTGTCGCAGATGATGTCGACGTTGAGGATGTCGACCATCGCGTCGCACGTCGAAATCGCGGCGCAACCCGGGTTGTCCGCCGAGCCCGGCGTTCCCGTGACCCGCGCCTCGTTCACGCAGAGGCGATCGATGCCGACCACGTCGGCCTTGTAAATGATCGTACGGTTGGCACCCCCGGCGAGAGCCCCGAGGTCGCACTCGAGCGTCGTACCGTTCACCGTGCATCCGGCGCCCGAGACGATCTGGACGTTCGCGAAGCAATCACTCGGCAGCTCGTCGAAGACGACCGTGCTGAAGAACGGCGCGCTGCCGGTGTTCTGGAGCTGCACGCGGAAGAACACTTCCTGCCCCGGAACGGCCTCGATCGAGTTCGTGAAGTTGCCGTTCGTGAGCGAGACCATCTTCTGGCAGGCGATGTCGGCGACCTGCGTCGTCGCATCGGCCGAGCACGACGTCATGATCGGCTCGCCCTGCTGCTCCGGATCCGGCCCGTTCCCGGGCGTACCCGTGACGGTCGCAGTGTTGGTCACGACCTGGCCGTCGATCACGCCGTCGAAGATCGCCCGATAGACGACCGTCGTACTCATGCCCGCGGGAAGCGGGTTCGGCAGCGTACAGGTGATTCCGCCGCCTTGCACCTGGCACCCGGCGCCCATGACGATGCTCGGGCTCGAGTACTGCGCGGGCAGCGGATCGGTGATCGTGACGTCGAACAGATCGGACTCGCCGTCGTTCGTGGCCGTCACGCGGAAGAAGACTTCCTGGCAGTTCACGACGTTGATCGACGGGAAGAAGTTCACGCCGTCGAGCGAGATCTCCTTCACGCAGTCGATCGACGAGCGCATCACGTCGACGATCGCCGAGCACTCGGTCCCGACTTCGACTTGGCCGAAGAAGGCCGTGATCACCGCGGTGTTGACGACGTCTTGATCGGGATCGACGTCGGGTCGCAGCCGCGCCGTGTAGACGAACTCGACGAAGCTCTGCTTGGGCAGGTTCGGCACCGAGCACATGACTTCGTTGCCGTTCGCCATGCACTCGCCCGAGACGACCATGACCTGGTCGTACGCCGCCGGCAGGACGTCGGTCATGCTGACGCTGCCGAGGTCGACCTTCGAGTCGTTCTGGACGCGGACACGGAAGACGAGCGTCTGTCCCGGCACCGCCTGCGCGCTGTCCTGGAACGTCTGTCCGCCATCGACCGACACCGTCTTCTCGCAGAGGATCTCGAAGACGACCACGCGAGCGGGATCGCTCACCTCGGGAATCGGACCGCCGATGCACGACCCCTCACCGATCGAATCACCGTTGAGGAACGCGACGTTGCGGATGACCTTGTTGCTGACCCCGGGATCCACGGTCGCCCGGTAACGAACCTCGGCCATGCCGCCGACCGGGAGGCTCGGAATCGAGCACGTGATGAGGTTGTTTGCACCGAGCGTGCACTCCGTAGAGAGCCCGGTGATGTTGATGTAGTCGGACGGAAGCTGGTCGCGAATCTCCAGCATCGTCAGGGGCAGGTTGCCCGTGTTGAAGATCTCGACCTTGAACTCGACGACGTCGTTCGGTCGCGCGACCACACCGACGTCGTTGAACGGCGCCATTTCGCCGTCGGTCGTGATGTTGCGAACGCTCTTGATGATGTCCGCCGTCGGGTCGGCGAGGTTGTCCACGAAGAACGGCTCGTTGGGCACGTCTTCGGGCGGGCCGTCGACCTGCGATCCCGAGAAGAAGTTCACGCCGTAGCAGATCGGGATGTCGTCGAGCGCGCTGTAGTCGTGGACGGCGAACTCGATGTCGAAGTTCGCGGTCTGGTTCGGGCAGTTGCGGTTGATCGAAGCGGCGCCCATTCCGATCGCGGCCTGCGTCGTGATGCCGTTGATGACCTGCCCCTGACCCGTGAGGATCATGAGCTGGTCGTTACGGTACTCGATGCGCAGGTCGTTCGGACCGCTGAAGCTCAAGTCGAGATCGGTATCGATGAGGAATCGGTAGAACTCGTCGAAACCGATGCAGGGCTGCTCTTTGCCCTGGCCGGGAAGGCAGCGCCCCGAGTCGCCGGACGGGTCGTTGTCGCCGTCCGCGTCACCAGGGACCCCGTGGGGATCGTTGTTGTTCCCCGGGTCCTGCATGCACTGCCCGCCCTGGTCGCCCGCGTCCATGACGTTGATCCCCAGGTAGAGGATGTCCTCTACGGGATCATAGTGGGCGAAGAGCTCGGTGAAGTCGAAACCGCTCTTGCAGAGCTGGATGACGTCGTTGCAGATGTCGGTGGTCGAACCGTCCGGATTGGTCCAATCCGAGAGGTCGCCGTCGACCGTGATCGGTTGCGCGAGCGCCGTCGCGCCACCGAAGAAGCCCCCTGTCAAGAGGGCCAGTACAGCGATGATGGGAATGAGATGACTCCCCCGAGACATATGCAGCCCCTTCCTTTACCTGGCGGACACACTACCCCTTAGAGTCGTTGGATGGCCCGGAGTTCTCGGGAACGCGATTCGGGTGGGATGGAGATCCGTACAGCCTGCATGAGTTTGCGTGCTGCGCGAATCGCGCTCTGCGTGAAGCCCGCGCCTCGTCACGAAACGAAGCGTGGCCCCGTGCTTCCACGTAGGTTTCCTATCAGTCCCGACTCGGACTCCGTAGATTCGTGCGGACGCACGCATCGACAGACTTCGAGCTGGCTCGGTCGAATGAGAGCAGCGACACCGACGGACGTGACGAGAGCTTCGAGCTCAGCGAGTGCGGACTTCGAGCAGACTGTGATTCGAGCAGACTGTAATCCGTCTGTCGCGATCCGCCTGTCGCGGCTCCGCCCATCACGGCTCGAAACGCCACGGTCGAACGTCACAGCTCCAAACGTTACGGCTCCGACGTGTTCACGGCTTCTTCGAGGTAACGGACACGACGATATCCCCCTCCCTGGCAGCTCCACGGAGGTAGACCGTCATCGTCGAAGATATCCGGTTGGAAGTCAAGTACCGAGACCTGCCGCGGACGGACGCGGACGACGTGAAAACGCCCCGACGCCGCGCCGCTCAGGAAGGGCGCCGCGCCGCCCGGAAGCCCTGGGACGGCACCGACGTCCGGAGCGCCGCCTCACGCGCGGGTCAGCGGTCCTCGAGCTCGATCGCTTCGAGGGGCGACGAGGTCGCTTCCGGATCGAGACGGAACGCCACCCGCCCGGAAAGGACGCGCAGCAAATAGTCCCCGAGCACGTCGCGACGCCAGCCCGAGATCTCCTCGGGGAAGGGATCATCCTTCCCTCTCGTGACGTTCTTCACGAGCTCTTCGAGCGCCCGCTTCTTGGCGAGCACCTCGTGCGACAACCCCATCTCCATCGCGCGAATGCGCAGCGCGCTACCTAGGAAATCGACGCGCGCGAGGAGCACCGGATCGCTCACGGGTGACGGGATCGACGGCGGCAGTTCGGCGTCGGAGAGTGCCTTCCCCTTCTCAATGAGGCGAATCCACGTGCTGCCCGAGCGCGAGATCTCACGCGGATGCAATCGTTTGAGCGAACGCATCTCGTCCTTGCTCGACGGCTGCATCTTCGCGAGATCGACGAGAGCATCGTCAGGTGCGACTCCCTGGCGGATCGTGTCGCGCGAGGCCGCCTCGCGTTCGCGCCAATCGCACAGAAGCTGGAGCACACCCAATTGCCGCCTCGTGAGCCTCCAAGACTGTTTCACGCGGCGATAGTACTGCATCGGATCTTCGTCGTAGGTGAGTCGTTCGAGCGTGCGGAACTCCTGCTCGACCCACTCCGTTCGCCCGAGTGATTCCAGCTTCTCGCTCAAGATGTCGTGCATCAGGTGCAGATGAACGACGTCGAGGATCGCGTATTTCTTCTGGTCGACGGTGAGCGGACGGCGCAGCCAATCGGTGCGCGTCTGCAGCTTCGGTACGCGTTCGCCGACGAGATCGCGCACGAGGTTCTGGTAGCTCATCGAGTACCCGCACCCCGCGAACGACGCCGCGGTCTGCGTGTCGAAGATCGGTGCGCAGACCTCGCCCGAGAGCTTCACGAAGATCTCGAGATCCTCGCGCGGCGCGTGCAGGATCTTGAGGATGTCGGGATTCTCGAGTAGCGCGAGAAACGGCTTCAAGTCGTCGACCGCGAGCGGATCGATGAGCACGTGCGACTCGCCGTCGGACACCTGGATCAATCCGAGTTTGGGCGTGTACGTCCGTTCGCGCGTGAACTCGGTATCGAGCGCAAGACGCGTTGCGCCCGCGAAGCGATCGCACGCTTCTTCGAGCTCTCGTTGATCCTCGATCGTCCTCGGCACGTCGGTCATGCGGAACCGTCCTCCATCGAGGGCACGCGTTCGCGTCTACGGCGCACCTCGATCTCGACGCATGCCGCGTTCGCGATCGCGTCGGGTTTCTTCACGCGGACGAGCACATCGCCCACTCCATATCGCTCGAGCGCGAGTCGAGCGACTTCTTCGGCCATGGTCTCGATGAGTCGAAACCGACGTGCGACGACGAGCGACTCGATCGAACGCGCGAGCTCGAAATAGTCGACGCCGTCGCCGAGCTCGTCGTTCGCCGCTACGGCGGCCGCGTCTGCGTCGATCTCGACGTCGAGCCGCACCGTCTGCGGCTGCTCGCGTTCGTGCGCGAAGATGCCGACGATGCATTCGATCGCGAGGTCGCGGATCACGATGCGATCCCTCACGACGCTTCACTCCGCCGTTGCACCGACGCGCGCAAACGATCGTCGAGCTCCGTGACGCTGCCGAGCAACCAATCGGGCCGGCAGTCGGCGAGCTTCTCGCGATCGGAGTATCCCGTGAGGACGCCGCACGTACGCACTCCGGCCGCACGCCCCGCCTCGATGTCGTGCGGCAGATCGCCCACGAAGACGGTTCGCGCCGGATCGAGACTCTCCCGCTCGACGAGATCGACGAGATGCGGCACCTTGTCGACGATCCCCGCGTGGATCCCGTCGAAGAACCGATTCCACCCGAAGTCCGCGAGCTGACGGTGGGCATTGTCGACGTCGAGCGTCGTGAGCACCATCAGGCGAACTCCGGCCGTCGACGTCTGTTCGAGAAACGCCTCCGCTCCGTCGAGCGGGCGAATGCGATCGAAGGCGCTGCGGAAGCCGCGATGGAACGACGCCTCGAGCGCCGCGAAGTCCGCGCCCGGGATCAAGCGATCGTAGAAGCGATGTACGGGAAGCTCGAACTCGCGCCGGAAATCCTCGAGCGTGAGCGCGGGATGGCCGAAATGGCCGAGAGCCTCGTTGGTACCGATCAGAACGGCGTCGAGGTCGTCGACGAGCGTGCCGGACCAATCGAGAATGACGGTATCCACCATGAGGTCGGCGTTTCTACCATGATGCCGCGGAAAGGGTCAAGGCACGCAGATCCCTGGAACCGCGCTGTTTGACGCCGGAGACGGCGAGGAGTACGGTGGCCCCGCATGGGCGATCCCGAAGACGCTTCCAGTTCCGCCGCACCGCCGAAGCCGAAGCTCGCGGCCGCACTCGTACGGTCCCTGCGGCCGCGCCAGTGGGTCAAGAACGTCTTCGTCTTCGCGGCCCTCGTCTTCGCGGCCCGGCTCGACGATCCCGAATCGGTCCTGCTCGCGCTCGTCGCGTTCGCGAGCTTCTGCGCGGTTTCGGGCGCGGTGTATCTCGTCAACGACATCGCCGACCGCAAGGCCGATCGCCACCACCCGCGCAAGAAGCACCGGCCGATCGCCTCGGGCGCCTTACCCGTCTCCGTCGCGGCCTCGACCGCGGGGACGCTCTTCGCGGCGGGTTGCTTCGCCGCGGCCACCCTCGGCCTGCCGTTTCTCGGCGCGATCGGCGTCTACGTCGCGATCAACATCGGGTACTCGTCCGGCCTGAAGCGCGTCCCGCTGCTCGACGTCATCCTCATCGCCTCGGGCTTCGTCGTGCGCGCCGTGGCGGGCGGCCTCGCGATCGACGTCTACGTGTCGCCGTGGCTGCTCGCGTGTACGTTCTTCCTGGCGCTGTTCTTGGCGATCGGCAAGCGGCGCCACGAGGTCGTCCTGCTCGGCGACGCCGCAACGACCCACCGCGGCGCGCTCGCGCAGCTCGACGCGCGCTTCTTCGACCTGCTGTCGGTGATCGTCACGCCCTGCTGCATCCTCGCCTACACGCTGTACACGATCACGTCGGGACAGCCGGTCGCGCTCGTCTACACGGTCCCGTTCGTGGTCTACGGGTTCTTCCGTTACCTCTACCTCATGCACGTGCACGAGCTCGGGGGCGATCCGACCGACGTCCTCTTCGGGGATCGGGGCCTCCAGATCACGCTGCTCGCGTGGGCCGTCACGTCCGCCGCCATCGTCTACAGCTGACGTTCACCGCACGCCGAAAAGCTCTTTCGGAAGCACGAGCCGGGTCGCGGGGCACCCTGAAAACTGCTAAATCATTTCCTGGAAGCATCCTAACGCGATCGTGAACAATCTCGCGGCATCGCGATAGTAGCGGCTCGCGATGAACATGGAGCGACGATGACGAGCGATGCAACCGGACACGACCGAGCGGAGACGTCCCGACGCGAAAAGATCGTGAATCCGTGCCCGCGATGCCGGATCCCGATGGTCGCCTTCGAGCTCGACGGCATCGAGGTCGACCACTGCGTGCAGTGCCGAGGGACCTGGCTCGACAGCGGCGAGCTCGAGTTCATCGGCGAGCAAGCCGGCATGTCTGCGGGCCCGCTCGCCGAGGCGCTCGCGTCGCGAGGCGCGCGCGTGAACGCACGCTGTCCACGATGCCGTCGACGGCTCCACGTGACGCCGGTGGGCGCATCGTCCGACGCGCTCGAGATCGACGCCTGCTCGAACGAGTGCGGACTGTGGTTCGACCGAGGCGAGCTTCTGCAGTTCCTCGAACGATTCGACGACGGAGATGCCGGCGCGGTCGCGCGCTGGTTCCGAGAGCTGTATCGCAGCGAGCTCTCGGACGCTTCATCCGATTAGCGCTGCGATCGAGAGGAGTGGAACGTGGAGACCATCATCGTAATCGCGGTCATCGCGGTCTTGGTCGTGTGGGTCATCGGGATCTACAACGGGCTCGTCAAGCTGCGAAACCACGTCAAGAACGCGTGGGCGCAAATCGACGTGCAGCTCAAGCGGCGCCACGACCTGATCCCGAACCTGGTCGAGACCGTCAAGGGCTACGCCTCCCACGAGAAGAACACTCTGCAGGGGGTCATCGAAGCGCGTTCGAAAGCCGTCGCGGCGCCTGACGTCGCGCAGCAGGTCCAAGCCGAAGGCGAGCTCAGCGCGGCACTCGGACGCCTCATGGTCGTCGTCGAGCAGTATCCCGATCTCAAGGCGAACCAGAACTTCCTCTCGCTGCAGGAAGAGCTCACGTCGACCGAGAACCGCATCGGATTCTCGCGCCAGAACTACAACGACAACGTGATGCGGTTCAACACGCGCATCCAGTCGTTCCCGTCGAACGTGGTCGCGAACAGCTTCGGTTTCCACGAAGAGCCGTTCTTCGAGGTGAAGGACGAAGCGGCGCGCCAGGCCCCCGAAGTCAAGTTCTAGCGGACTCCCGGCATGTGGGAAGCGATCGAGAGCAACAAGCGCCGATCGTGGGCGCTCATCGCGGTCATGGCGATCGTCCTGCTCGGACTCGGCGCCGCCATCGGCGCCGCGGTCGATCCGGATGCGTGGTGGATCGGCACCGGCTGCGCGGCCGTGCTGTTCGCCGTGATGTTCGCGACGGCATGGATCGGCGGCGACAAGATCCTCTTGCGCGGAGTGGGCGCGCGACGCATCCACTCGAAGGCCGAGATCCCGCGGTTGTGGAACGTCGTCGAAGAGATGACGATCGCGGCCGGCGTGCCGAGCATGCCCGAGATCTGGCTCATCGAAGACAAGCGGCCGAATGCGTTCGCGACGGGCAAGTCCGTCGAAACGGGAGCCGTCGCGGTGACGTCGGGACTGCTCGCGCGCATGAATCGCGACGAGCTGCAAGGCGTGGTTGCGCACGAGATGGGACACATCGTCAACCGTGACATCCGCTTCATGACGCTCGCCGGCATCATGGTCGGTTCGATCGTGTTGCTGTCGGAAGTGTTCCTACGCTACATGTGGTTCTCGGGCGGCGGCCACGCGCGACGACGCACGGGCAAGAACGTCGATGGCCGACTCCAAGCCATCCTCATGATCGCGGGGATTCTCGCCGCGTTGCTCGCGCCCGTCCTCGCACGGCTTCTCTACTTCGCCTGCTCGCGCCGCCGCGAGTACCTCGCCGACGCTTCGGCCGCACGATTCACGCGGTACCCCGAAGGCCTCGCTTCCGCGCTCGAGAAGATCTCGGGCCGCTACGTTGCGAAGTCGGGGCGCCACGGCGCGAAGAGCGGGCGCGGCGACTCGAGTCGCGTCCTCGCCCCGATGTACATCATCAATCCGCTGCAGGCGCACGGCTCGACGGGGCCGTTCTCGACGCACCCCCCGACGCAGAAGCGGATCGAGATCTTGCGCAACATGGCCGGTGCGGGCGGCGCCCACTTCGCGGCCTACGAGTCGGCGTTCCAGCGCGTGTTCGGCAAGGACGAGCACTGTATCGGCGAGGTGACGCTCGCGGAGGGCCGGCGCCCCCTCGAGATCCGCGATCCGGCGCCGAAATCCGAGGCCGAAACGCAGACCGACCGGCTGCGCGAGGTCACGGACCTGCTCGATCGCATGGGCGAGTTCGTGGCGTTTCACTGTGCCTGCGGGGTCGGAATCAAGGTCCCGCCGGGCCTGCACGCGTCGAAGGTCGCCTGCCCGCGCTGCGGGCGTGAACAGGGCGTTCCGACCGCTTCCGTGGTCACGGCCGAGCAACCCGAGGCCGAGCTGAAGTATCAGCGCAAGACCCCGGGCTGGGAGTCTTTCCGCTGTCCTCACTGCGACAAGACCACGCACCTGAGCCCCGCGCTCGAAGCCCCGAGGATCCGCTGCTCCGGGTGCCGCCGGACGATCGAGATCCTCCCCGCGCCACCCGAAGAAGCGCCCGCCGAAGCCCCAAACCCTTGACGATTCGGGACTTCGGCCCAACCCCCACGCATTGACCCGGCGCGGCGCCGGCGCTACACTCGCCTTGCACGCATTCGTTGCGTGATCCCCCGAGGGGAGCGGTGCGGACCGATCGGGAAAAAAGCCGCCGTGGCGAGAATAGAATCGCCCACGTCGTCGTTCGACAGGAGATCCGACAAAGGTGACGGGTCAAGCCATTACCCGCGAGACGTTCGAACGGATCGTACTCGAGAATCTGCCGCTCCTCCACGCCTACGCACGACGCCTCACGAAGGGGCGATCGACCGATGACCTCGTGCAGGACACGGTCCTCAAAGCGCTTCGTTCGCTCGGCCAATATCGAGCGGGTACGAACTTCAAGGCGTGGATCTTCAAGATCATGACGAACCACTACATCGACAACTACCGCAAGCGCGATCGGATGCCCTCCGAGGTGCCCATCGAAGAGGTCTTCGGGCTCGAATCACGAGGCGGCGGCAACGCGCTCGATGACGTCGACACGGTGACCGATCCCGCCGAGCTCGCGCGCGTCCTCCCCGATCCGCTCGTACGAGCGCTCGATTCACTGCCCGACACCCACCGCAACACGGTTCTGCTTCGCGACCTCGGCGGCTTCGCCTACAAGGAGATCGCCGACATCCTCGATTGCCCGATCGGAACCGTGATGTCGCGGCTTCACTACTCACGCAACGAACTCAAGAAGACCCTCCAGTCGCACGCACGCGCGGAAGGCTTCCTCCCCGATACCGAGGAATCCTGACGAGTTTCGAATTCCACCATACGAGGGACTGCAGCACATCGACGATCCGCGCACATTGGCAGCCCGAGGCACCCTGACCGTTTGAGGACCCGACCCGACATGAGTACGAGAGACCACGAAAGCACGGACCTGATTCAGCAGTACGTCGACGGCGAGATCTTCGGGGACGAGCTTCAGGCATTCGAAGAGCGACTGCGGAACGAGCCGGAGCTGCGTGCGCGCGTCGAAGCCGAGAAGGACTTCGTTGGAGCCCTCGGCGGCGCCCTCGCCCCGCAAACTCTTTCGTCGGGGTACGGAGACGAAATCCGTGCGCTCATCGGCACGCACTGGCCGGGCGAGGAGCCCGCGCCCGGCGGCGATGCTTCGCGCGCGGCGGAGAACCCCACCGACGGCCCCGCCGCACCCGGCCGAGTCGATCGTCCCGCGGCACGGCGATCCGCCGGCGATCGTCGACGCCCGCGCGACGCGCAACACTCCGCGACGCCGAAGCCGACCCCACGCCGATGGGCGCGCCATCCGCTCACGCGCGTCGCGGCGATCGCGGCGACGCTCCTGATCGTGGTCTCGGCCGTTTCGCTGCTTCGTGACGACTCCACCGAATCGCGACTGCCGTGGATCATCTCCGACTCCATCGGCCTGTTCGAGCGCGCGCTCGGGAGCCCGGCGCGGGCAGCCTACACGGCCCCTCCCGAGAACCTGCCGCCGCTTCGGAACTGCAAGCCGCTCCACTCGTATTGCGAAGGCAAGCGGCGTGACGGCAAGCTCAATCGCTGTATCCTCTTCGAGTCCGCGGACGGCATCAAGCTCGGTCTCTTTTGTCTCGACGATCGAGTCGACGACGAGGCGTTCTTCGAGCGCGAGCCGTTTCTCGAGGCTCGAGGCTTCACGGTGGTTCGATGCGGTCCCCCCGGGGCGCTGCACATTTGGGTGGCCAAGGGACTCGATCGCGAAGCGATCATCGCGATGATCGAGCCCGACACCCCCGCGAAGGCGAACGGGGACCACGGCGCCGAGATCCACGTCGAATCGATGGCGTGCGCCGGCTGTGCATATCACATCGTTCAGATCTTGAAGGCGCGGCGCGGCATCACCGAAGTTCGATGCAACGTCGAGCAGCGCACGGCGCGCGTCTGGTTCGACGAGTCGGTGGAGCGCACGTCGCTCGTCGACGCCTTGATCGAGGTCGGCCACCAAGCGCGCTGATCCGACCCGCGAGCCGACGAGCTCGACCACCGGGCAAAACCGCCGAGGTTGACAACGTCCGACCGAGGCCCGTAGAATCGCCACAAAGGCAGGGCGGGCCTCGACTCCACCGACGCGACTCCCGCGTCCACGCGAATCCAGACCTACGGGGAATCCCGCGTCGATCTCGACGATGCGGGGGGAGCCGCGTCACCGAGCCGTTCCGCCCTCACTCACGGCCACCCGAGCACGACCGGCCGTTCACACGCGACAACGGCAATCCCACGAAGCCGGACGGCGGCTTCGAGGGGGCGCATCGAGAGACGAGACGTCCTCGAGAGAGAGACAGCCCATGCGGCGCATCGCGGTCATCAATCAGAAAGGCGGGGTCGGCAAAACCACGACCACCGTCAACCTCGGCGCAGCGCTCGCCATGCGCGGCAAGACCGTGCTCCTGCTCGACATCGACCCGCAGGCGAACCTCAGCGTCCACCTGAACGTCGACATCTTCCACCTCGACATGTCGATGTACCAGGTCTTGATCGGCCACTGCATGCTGCGCCAGGCGATGCAGCCCACGTCGACGAAGGGCCTGTTCGTCGTTCCGTCGAACATCGACCTCTCCGGTGCCGAGCTCGAGCTCGTGAGCGCCGTCGGTCGCGAGACAATCCTGCGCGAAGCGCTCGACGGGATCCGCGACCAGGAGATCCCGATCGTCGGCGGCGAACCCGACGAACGCCGCAAGATCGACTTCGTCATCATCGACTGCCCGCCCTCGCTCGGCCTGCTCACGGTCAACGCGCTGTGCGCCGCCGAAGAGGTCTTCATCCCCGTGCAGACGCAGTTCTTCGCGCTGCAGGGAATGAGCAAGCTCCTCGACATCATCAAGCGCGTGCGGCGGCTCAACACGGGCCTCCACGTGTCGGGGATTCTGCCGTGCTTGTTCGACACGCGCACGCGCCTCAGCCACGACGTGCTCGCGGAAATCCGCGAGTTCTTCAAGGAGCGCGTCTTCGAGACGAAGATCCGCGACAACGTGCGCCTGGCCGAAGCGCCGAGTCACGGCCAAACGATCTTCGAGTACTCGAAAGATTCGGCAGGATCGGAAGACTACGCGGCGCTCGCCGACGAAGTCCTCGCCCGAGCCGAAGACGACCGCCGGACCGACGACTCGCCGACTCCCACGCCCACCGAAGTCTCGTCGCGCGTCGAGCGATAGCGGAGCGCGTCAGCGTCAGTCTCAGCGGCGCAAGAGCAGAGGCACGTCGGTAGTGCTGAGCAGCACCTGCTGGGTCGTGCTCCCCAAGATCATCTCGCGGATCTTGCTGTGGCCGTACGCGCCCATCACCACGAGGTCGACCTCGAGCTCGCGTGCGGCCTTCGGGATGACCTGCGCGGCGTCGCCTTCGCGTGCCTCGAAACGGAACGGGCTCTCGTGCTTCGTGCACAGCTCGCGCACCTCGGCCTCCACTCGCGCGAGCTCGTCTTCGTCGCGCTCGGGCTGGGCCGTCACGACGATGCCTTCGAGCCGCGTCGCACGATGGATCCGCGCGGCGAGCTCGAACGCATCCTTGGCGAACGCGCTGCCGTCGTACGCGATCATCGCGCGCCGAATCGGACGGAACTTGCGCGGCGTGATGAGCACGGGTTGCGGCGTCGACCGAATCACCCCCTCGACGGCTCCGCCGAGCGGGCTCGCATGCCACTCCGCGTGCTCGCCCCGCCGCCCGAGGATCACGAGATCGACGCTCTCGGCGTGCGACGCGATGCTGCGCGTGACGATTCCCTCGTCGATGACCGCGTCGAACTCGATCTCGCGCGCCGCACACTCGGCTCGGAAGCGCTCCAGAAGCTCCTCGGACTTCATCTGGAGGAAACGCTTGACGGTGCCCTTGTAGTCGAGCCCCGCGTCGAGCCCGACCGTCGAGAGGTAGTCGCGCAGGAGCGGCCCCTCGATCTTCTTGGTCTCGATGACGCACATCCCGGTCACGCGAGCGTTCAGCGCCGGCGCGATGAAGCACGAATACTCCATCACCGTAGCGGCGTGTTCCGAGGTATCGATCGCACTCAGGATCTTGATCATGGTTCGAACGGTTGGATGGGGGGACGACGCGCGCCGGTCGGATCCGGCTCTCGCGGCGCGCGCGCTCCCGACGCCACGAAGCACGCAGAAGTTACTTCAGGCCGTGCATCGCGGCAACCGTCGTCGCTGGTATGATCCGCACCGCCCGATCGATCCGCGGTCCGCGCGCGCGGCCATCACGGATCGAATCCGCAGTCACGGCCGTCCACGACATGCCATCCGACGAACGCCACGCCTCGATCGCCGAACGCTTCCGACGACACTTCGGGCGTGATCCGGCGATCGTCGCGAGCGCGCCAGGTCGCATCAATCTCATCGGCGAGCACACGGATCACCAGCAAGGCCTCGTTCTCCCTGCCGCCGTCGATCTCTACGTGCACGTCGCCGCCGCCCCTCGGAGCGACGACTCCATTGTCGCATGGTCCGAACGACGAGGCGCCGCGCGCCCTTGGTCAACGACACGCCCCCTCGAAAGCCCTCTCGCCGACAACGACGATTGGGCCACGATCCTGCGAGGCGTAACGGCCTGTTTCTTCGAGCCGATCGCTCCGGAGTCTCGGCCTCGCGGGCTCGACGTTCTCGTCGCGGGCACCCTGCCCCTCGGCGCCGGACTCAGCAGCTCGGCCGCACTCGGCGTCGCGTTCACGTCGATTCTCGAGCGCACGACCGACCATCCGCTCCCGCCGCTCGAACGCGCGCGACTCGCTCACCGTGCCGAGACGGAAGCCGTCGGAGTTCCGTGCGGTATCATGGATCCGTTCGCCGTCGTCCATGGACGCCGCGACTGCGCACTCGAACTCGATTGCCGCAGCGAGACCTTCACCACGCATTCCGTTCCGCGCGAGCTCGGTCGTTGGATCGCCGTTCACTCGGGCATCGAGCGTGACTTGCGCAGCACCGATCGTTTTGCGGAACGGACCCGCGAGTGCCGCGCCGCGCTCGACGCACTCCGCTCGATCCCCGGAGTCGAATCGCTCCGCGACGTCGACGCATCGCACCTACCGCAGCTCTCGAAATCGCCGACCCTCGCGCGTCGAGCGCGCCACGTCGTACGCGAGAACGAGCGCGTCGGTGCGATGGTCGCCGCCCTCGCCGCACACGACACGACTCGAGTCGGCGCGCTGCTCGATGCATCGCACGCGAGCCTGCGTGACGACTTCGACGTCAGCCTCCCCGCGATCGACGACCTCGTCGCCCTCGCGCGCGAAGAAGGAGCCCTAGGTTCGCGACTCATGGGCGGCGGATTCGGAGGTTGCACGCTGAATCTCGTGCCGCACGCAGCGGTCGACTCCTGGATCGACACCGTCACGAACCGGTATCGCGAGCACACCGGGCACGACGCAACCGCCTTCCCGGTGTGGATCGTCGACGGTACGAGCTAGCCCCTCAGCGCGGCGGCGTGCTCCGAGTCGTGCGGTCCCATGCCGAGAGAAGGTCCACGACGTCCGACCTCGTACGCCCGGTGTCATCGAGGCGCGAAGCGAGCAGGTGAAGGGTCTCGAACGATCCGCGCTCGGCGAGGCGCGTGGCCGCCGCTTTCGCTTGCTCGCACAACCCCGCTTCCTTCGCGACCCATGCGAGAAGCAAGTCCTCGACGTCGGCCGACACCGACGAAGCCCGGACGGTCTCCGAACGCGAACGCCACTGATCGACTTCCGCCTCGGAAGCGACCGAGAACGTCTGACGAAACACGACCGAGCCCCGAGCGTCTTCGATGCGCCAGCGATAGCCGACGTCCCGATCGAGACTCGCCTCGACCTCGGGAAATGCGAGCGAATCTCCTCGGATCTCGGCCGAGAACACGACGCCCTCGATGCGGTCGACGACGAGGCGCGCCCCTTCCCCGACCTCGCCTGTCCACTCGAACGACGGGCGCACGGGCAACACGGTGCAGACCGGCCGAATCGGTCGCGCCGGGGCCGCGCCGCTTCGCGTCTCTCCCTTCGACACAGGGAATGCGGGACGCTCGGCCAAGAATCGCTCGGTGACCCCGAAGCTCGGCGCGATCGGTCGCCACGCATCGTCCGACAACTCGTACACGCCGTCCTCGCGAAACACCTCGAGCCTCGCGTCGGGCCCCAACGTGACACGACTCGCCGACTCGAGCAGATCCCCGACTTCGATCGAAGCCGCCTGCGGCGCCATGTCCCCTCGCCCACCTCGCGTTCCAACCTCCCGAGCCAAGACGCGGACGACATCGCCACGGCAGGCGACGACCCTCGAATCGGCCGGCACGTCGAAGACCCGCGGCCCCGGCGTCGACCCAGGTCGCCACAAGAACGTGGCCACGGCGAGCGACGCCGCGACGGCGAGAATGCCGACCGGCAGCCCCAGCCCCAACACACGCCGCCCACGCCACCCGCGCCCGCGCCCTCGCGCCGCGCCACCGCCTCGCGACTCGCGATCCACGTCGGCGGCAGGCGAACGCGCGTCCTCGCGCGCGTGACGCCCCTTCCCGGCCACCGTCCTCCCCGAGCCTCCCGCGTCGGTGGTCGATGCGGGCTGACCCGACGCGACGCTGTCGGCGACCGCGGGCGCGCCCGCGAGCGGATCCGGGTCCGCGATCGTGCTACGAAACTGCTCGACCAGGCGTCGCAATCGCGGATCGACCGCGAGATCGCGCTCGAGCGCTCGCGCCTCGGCTTCGAAGAGATCACCGTCGACGTACGCCGCGATCTTCTCGAGGTCGAGCTCCGGCCCGACGTCGGACGCGGGAGCCGATCCCTCTCGCTCACGGGCCAACTCGACTCGCAACGCATCGAGCACTCGCCGCCGATCGCCGTCGCTCATGCCGCTCGTGCCGTCGTCATTCATGTCCGCGCCATTCATGTCGAAACTCCGCTCTCGTGCGGCTCGCCCCCGTGGCCGTTCGTCCGCCGGACTCGTTCGAGTCTCTCCGAAAACAACCCCATGGTGATCTCGAGCTTCAACCTCCGAGCCCCGGCGTCCGATCGGAATCGCTCCGCCCGAGCACCTCGAGCATCGCGTACAGTTCTTCCTCGCTCTCCGGGAAGTCGCTCCCGAGATCGCGGCGCAGCCCGTGCAGGATTCGCCGACGCAGCCGCTTCAGCCATCGACTCACCGACGCCTTGTGCACGCCCTTGCTTTTACCGAGCTCGACGACGGTCTGACCTTCGACGTAGTACTTCACGATCAGCTCGGCCTCGGCCGGGTCGAGTCCGTCGATGACGCGTGCGATCGCACCGTCCACACGATCGCGCAAGCTTCGTGACAAGTACTCTTCCGCCGCCGGGAGCTCGGATCCTCGAGAGTCGGGTTGCGAAGGACGAACGATCGTCCCTCCATCCGCGTCGTCGAGCACGCTCATCTGGATCTCGGGGGTCGCCGGCCTCCCGTAGAAGTCGTTCACACGATAGAGCAAGACCGTCCGCAGCCACGTCTTGAGTTTGGCCCAACCGTGGAAACCCGAGATCGGGTTGCCGCCACCGCCGGCGCGCGGCAAGAACAAGTCGGCATAGAAGCTCTCGACGATCTCGGAAATGTCGGCCGCGTGTCGCGCAAAATGCCGTGCGCTGATGCGAATGAAAGCAGCGTATCGTGTGTCGAACGCTTGCCAAGCCGATTCGATCCCGTACGTGCAGCCCACGGCGAGCACGAGATCGGGGAGCCGAAGACGTTCGAGGAACTCCGGCACCGAGGGACGCTCGGACGCCTCCTCGGGCCAATCGACGATGCGCTGCCCGACCGATCGCGCGGCTCGCTGCAGCACGCGATCGACCGGTACCTCGGGTAGCTCGAGCTCGGACCGCGCCGCCTCGATCGAGGGGCGGATCGCCGGCCCGTAATAGTCGACGAACTCCCGGATGGAGACCGGATCTCGCCGGGCGCAACCTCGCGCCAACGACTCTTCGAAGAATGAACTCGAATCGACTCTCGCCATGATCACCTACGACCGTACGACGGTCTTGCGAAAACAACGCTCCCCCGTGTTCCCCCGGGCTCCTTCGATCCACTGGCGTCTCTCGCCCGATCTCTCAGCCCGCCGTTTCCCGAAGGCGTTGCAGGGTTTCCGAGAGAATCCGTGAAGAACCCGGATTCTAAAGCGGACCGACCGAAACCCGCAAGAGCATGGCAGAAGGGGCCTTAGCAACAACCCCACAAGCTGGAGACGCCGAGGATGCGGGGAAGCCGCACCGGCCTCCCCGCATCCTCAACGCGCCCATGACGTTCATCGGCCCGGCCGATCGAGCCGACCGGTGCTCTCAGGGAGCGACGATCTCGAGCACGAGCGGCTCGGAGATCTCGGAGGTCTCCAGGTCGACGACCTGAAGAAGCCGCTGGATTCCGGCGGGAATCGGGCGCGGCGGGTGCGAGAACAGCGCCTCGCCGTTCGCGTCGAGCGTCACTTCGAACTTCGGCCGCACGAGCGAGTTCGCGAAGAGGGCCGAGTTCGTGTCGACGTAGTACATGCCGACGCCGCCGAGGCCGTTCGGCACCGGCGCCAACACCGGAAGCGCGGCCGGCGACGCGATGATGCGAGCGCGACCGCCCGGGGTGCCGTGGAGAATCCGCAGCACGACCTGCGACGCATCACCCGCCGGGACGTCGGGATCGTCGACCTGGATCTGGATCGGATCCGCGACGGCCGCGACGATCGAGAGCGCGTCGAGCGCCTCTTCGGTCTCGAACCCGAACGACGAACCGTGCAGCGCCATGCCGTTCACCGTGGCCACCGAGCCCCCACCCGCGGTGCTGAACACGGTTCCCTCGAGCATCGACGACGTCGAGCTGATCACGAAGCAGAGCTCGCCGGGAGCCGACGGATCGGGGCAAAGCCCTTGCAGATCGCCGATCGACGAATTCGAAACCGAAAGCGCGGCCCGCACCAGTTCGAGCACTTCGCTCTCCGTGTAGAGGATGTGCGCGGCCGACTCCCCGGCACGAACGACGAACAGCGTTCCGTCCGGCAGCATCGGGTCGTCGCCATTCTCCGAGATCAGCGTCGGATACGCCGTCTCTTCGGTGTCGGCGAACGAGAAGAACACGTCACCGGCCTCGTCGATCGCGAACGCGTCGACGTCGACGTCGAGCGTGCCCGTCCACATCGTGAAGACGGACTCGGGAAACACGACGTCGACCCCTCCCCCCGGCAGAATGCGAACGACATCGCCATCCTCGACCTCGACGTCGCCCAAGAATCGCTCCGTCGCCGAGAACGAAACGAGCGCGTCGAACAAGAGCGGCCGCGCCGACGTTCCCATCGACACGTGCCAGGCGTCGATCTCACCGGGCTCTTCGTCGAAGCGCCCGTCTCCGTCCGCATCGCCGCGGATCACCTCCCACGCGAGGTCGCTCAGATACTCCGCCGGCTCCGCCGAGTCCGACGGCGTGTACACGAGGATCTCCTCGTCGTCGATGTTCGCGTGGCGTCCCGAAGCCGTCGCTGCGTCTCCGGAAGTCGACACGAGCAACGAGTGTTGCTGTGCACGCGTCTCGGCGCAAACGACCAGCATGATCGCCGCCAGCGCCACGACGCTGCCCCCCGCTCGATACCTCTTGCTCCTGCGTACCATGAAACCGTCCTCCTGCGTTTCACGCCCGATCGGCAGCCGTCGAGCGGACGCGAGTCCTTCCGTCGATTTCCGCAACGGCCCGGTCGGCTGCAGTCCGGGCGACGAGGGAAAGGACGAAAGGTCCGCAGCGAGGTTACACGCAGAGCGCGTGAATTTTCTCGGGAGTGCCTCGGACGCGACGACGGTGAGATCCGCGAGCGATCGCGGAAGGAAGCACTCGACGCGAAGCGGGAGGGGTTGGAACCGTCAGGGCGAAGCGCCTGAACTCAGAGGTTGCGGTCGAACCACTCTCGCCAGACGTCGGAATCGGGACCGAGGTCACGGCCGACGAAGGGGCGCAGCCGACGACGGATCTCGTAGCGCACGCGCGGTGACTCTTCGATACGCATGCGGCGTAGCAACGCGCGATGGCATTCCACGCCGGCGAGACCGACGAGCGACCGCACGACTTGGATGCGCACGCGCTCGTCGTCGTCGTACAACGCCGACTCGAGGGTCGGGACCGACGACGGATCGCCGATCTTCGCGAGGGAGTACGCACACAGGCAACGTGCCTCGACGTCGCCGAGCCGCAGCGAATCGCCGAGCACCCCGAGTGCACGCGCATCGCCAAAGCTCGCGAGAACGCGCAGCATGTCGGTCCGCGACTCGATCGGCGCGCGATCGATCCGCGCGAGCAGGTATCCCGTGACGTCGAGCGTGACTCGCCTCCGGTCGATCCCGATGACCCCCTCCGCCGCCTCGGAGCGCACACTCCACGCTTCGTCCTCGAGCGCGCGGAGCAACGCGTGCATGGCTCGCGGATCGTCGAGACGAACGAGCGCCCCGACCGCACGCCTGCGAAGCGCGGGCTCCGACTCGCCGAGCGCCGTCTCGAAGAACTCCAACGTGCGCGGCTCCGCGATCCGACCGAGCGTCGCGAGGATCTCCTCCTTGAGCGCGAGGTTCGCCTTCGCGTAGCGCGTCATGAGGGGAAACACCGACCGCGAATCCGCCGATCGCCGCAGCGCGCGAACGACCCACGTCGCCGGCTCGTTCGTGAGATAGCCGAAGCTGTCGAGGAGCATTGGAACGGCAGCCGTCCCGAGCTCGGCAAGGCTTTCGAGGGCCTGCTTCTTGGGCTCTTCGGTCGCACCGCGGAATGCGCGAAGGCAGCGGTCGACTTCGACGCGCACCTCGGCCTCGCTGCGTACGACGGGCTCCTTGCTCTTGGGCAGTGCCTCTTCGATCGCACCGGCGTCGGCGACGACGAAGAGCGCCACCGTGAAGAACGCCGCGACGCAGAACGCCGCGCGCATCAGATCACTCGAACGTGACATCGGGCGGCTCCTCGGGTGTGATGTCGCCTTCACCTTCTTCCCCCTCGCCTTCGCCCTCTTCTTCTTCTTCGACCTCGGCGATCTCGGGAGCTCCCGGAACATCGCGCCAAGCGCGAACGGCGTAGTACGGGATTCGCGGCAAGTCGCGCAACGCGACGCTCGAGTAATCGATCCGAACCGACGAGCTACCGATCGGGTTGCCGAGGACCGCGCGACCGAACGTGACCACACCCCCGACGAGTTCAATGTCCCCGAGCAGATGTTCGATGCTGTCCGCGACGACGAGACCGCGAAAGCGGCCTTCCATGTTGCCGATGACACCGTTCGCGTTGGGCGCGCGCTGGATGAAGATCGACGGTTCGACGTTGAGGTTCGCACCGAAATCCGCACTCGGCCACGACGTCGCAAGATACACGACGACGCCGCCCGGGAAGTCGCCCCCGAAGCCGGCAAGGTAGTCCTCGAGCTCTTCGACCGTCTCGAAGTAGGTTCCGAGGCGCTCGCAGTAGCGACGGATCGTGTCGGGCGGCAGTTCGAACAAGGCATCGGGATTCGCGACGAACGCCTGCAGGTCTTCGTCGATGACGCCGTCGCCGTCGTTGTCGATCGCGTCGAGGCCCCGGCGGCGATCATCCCGTGAACGCCGCCCGTCGGAACCCCGAGGCCGTACGGATCGTGATCCCGGCCGTCGACGATGCAATCTCCGATGAGGAAACACTTCTCGCCGACGAGGAGCGCCGACGCGAAATCGGCCTCTCGATAGCGATTCTCGACGGCCGCGTTGACCGCGCGCACCTCGGCGTTGCTGCGAGCGATCGACTGGATCTCGAAGATCTCCTGTCCCTGCGCACCGATGCCGCGATCCGCGAGCCGCACCCAGTACGGCCAGACGGCGTGGTCGCGCCGATCGATCACGTCCGCGAGCCCGCCGCGATTGAGGTGATCGATCCCCTCGCCGACGCCGCCCTCGGCCAGATAGAGCAGACGTTCACGCAGCACGCTGTCCGACGACACGTTCATGTCGCGCCAACTGGCCGCGAAGTAGAGGTACGTGATCCCCATCATCACCGCGGCCGAAAGCACCGCGGCGACGAGCATCGTCCCTTCGTCACGACGAGCGGTCGAATTGTCGGAGCGACTCGTCATTCCCGATCAGTTCCTCAGGTAGATTCGTTTCGTCTCGCTCTCGCGTACGATCCGGCCTTCTCGACCGACCTTCTCGAGCGTGAGACGAATCGTCAGACGATCATCGTCTTCGAGCGTCACGAGGAACCCGTTCTCGGGCACGTGATGCGACAGCACGATCGATACGCCGTTCGCAAAGCGTGCGAGCCGGCCTTCGTCGACGAGTCCGTCTCCGTCGTCGTCGATGTCGTTGCGCGTCTCCAGGGGATCGAGCGACCACTCGTAGCGCATCAACGGGATCCCGTCCCACTGAATCTCCGCGGTGTCGAAATCGAAGTCGCCGAAACCGTCGTCGTAGGAGCCGTGCAGCTTGCGAAATCGCAGGATCGACGGCGACATGAGCGGGTCGACGCGCGCCGAACGGACGTCGGCGGACATGCGATCGAGGATCTCGCGCATCGACTCGTGCAGCTCGGTCTCGACGATCCCGTCTTCGACGGTTCTCGATCCCGAGACCACGACCGTGAACGCTGCGCCGAAGATCGCCGTCAGCAGCGTCGTGGCGATGACGACCTCCACGAGCGTGAAACCACTCGTTCTCGAACTGGCTTGCATGTCGTGTCCCGACTCCCTCGATCAGCGGAACGGACTGAGACGTGTCCGGTAGGTCACGTCGCGACGTCCTCCCACTCCCGACCAACGAACGAGCACTTCGACGTCCAACAAGTTCGGATCGCCGGGAACCGCCTCTCGAACGTGGATGCGCCCGTTGCGCGGATCCTCGTCTCCTTCGAGAGGGTTGAGTTCCTCGACGTCGAACCGCCCGGCAACTCCGTCGAACGACGTTCTGACCTCGTAGAAGTCCGTCTCGGCGAACTCCTTGATCTCCTCCAGCTTGTTGACGACCGCGGTCTTGGCGACCGTGGTCTCCCAAGACTCCCGAGAGAGTCCCTGGCCCACCGTCACGAGGGACAGCAACCCCAGCACGCCGATCGAGAGCACGAAGCCAGCGAACATCACCTCCATGAGCGTGAATCCACGCTCCGAGGTTCGGGACACCATCCGGCTACCGGTCGACTTCATCAGGGCTCCAAGAGGCCAACTTGGACAATCTGTACAAATTCGGCCAAGTCTATCCGAGATCTGGGAGAAGTCAAATGAGAGGGGTCGATCGGGAGGGTGCGAAGGCTCGCATCGAGGCCGAGAAGAGCAAGGGCGCCAAGAAGTTAACCGGCGCAAAGTGAAGGTTGGAAAGTCGCGGCGCGCGGAAAGTGGAGATAAAAATAAAGCCAGGGATCAAAGAGAAGAAAAGGAAAAAGGAAAGGAGGGTCATCCCTGGCTCGCCCTTTAAGTGTCATCGGAAGCGCTTCGCTATCAACGGAAAAGACATTTTTTGTGTATGGAGGTTTCGCGCGTTCGCGAGCGGCACGACCAGCGTGTGAGATCCGCGACGACACTCGACGACATCGAGGCGCTCGACTAAAGTCGCTGCCGAACCTCGTCCGATACGTTGTGCGGAGGCGGTAGAACCACGGCCCCTTACGCTTGGACGGAAACGACAAATGACGACTGCAACGCGCGAACGACGTCTCTTCGCCGAGATCCTGATCCGCGAGGGAATCACCTCGGCCGACACGGTCAAGAAAGCCCTGCAGATCCAATCGCGAACCGGCGAGCCGATCGAAGAGGTCCTCGTGCAAGAGGGCAACGTCTCCGAGTGGGACATCGCCCGCACGCTCGTCAAGCACTACAAGCTTCCGTTCATCCCGCTGCACCGCTACGCGATCCTCAAGGAAGTGATCGGACTCCTGCCGCCGCAGCTCCTGCGCGAGCATTCGATGATCCCGATGGACCGCTTCGGCAACACGATCACGATCGCGATCGGGCGCAATCCCGAACCCGGATTGAAAGAGCACATCCTCGAGGCGCACGGACTGCACGCGTCGTTCTTCGTAGCGACGCTCACGGACGTGACGAACGCGATCAACCTGCACTATCCGCGTCCGTTCTCCGAGTTCGACGGCCTGCTGACCGACGTCAAGCAGTCGTTCAAGCAGCTCGGCGGAGAATGGGACCTCGCCTCCGAGACCGACGAGTAGACCTCCCGATCCGCTGACGAAGCTGGTCCACGTGAACCCGCCGTGAGCGCCGGGGCCTGGCAGTCCGTTGATTCAACGGGCGGCGAACGTCAACGAACGACGACCGGCAGGCTCTCGTCCCCCTCCGCGTCGACGGCGAGGATCGCCACGACGTGATCGTCCATCGACACGCCCCGCAACGTGAAGTCTCCGCTGTTGCCCGCATCGACTTCCCACTGCCACTGCGGCGCGGTCGTCTCGCGCACGAGTAGACGATAGCCCACGGCCGTGCCCCCGCCGGCCTCCCACCCGACCCGCGTGTCGTAGTGGCTCGCCTCCCAGTTGCGAGAGACTTTCACGGGCTTCGGCGGACCGGACGCCAAGCTCGCCAGCACGGCCGCGTTGACGCGTGTCACGCGTGCGAGCATCCCCGCATCGACGAACTCCGCGACGTCGCCCTTCGCGTCTTGACGCTCGAACGATTCGGCGGCTTCGACGAGTCCCACGGCCGCGTAGCCCGCTTCTTGGAACGGGCGCTGGTCGCCGGTTCGGTTCATGCGGTCCGCGCGATTCACGAGGCGCACGTCGAACCTCGGCACGTACGCCATCCCCCGCTCGCGCACGAAGCGCGCGAGATCGCGAGACAGCGACTCGTCCGGGTTCGGCGAAAACACGCGCACGCCCGTTCCGTCGACACGCCCGCCGCCGCCGTAGACGTTGCCGATCGCGTCGTTCACGAGCACGGCCTCGACGTTCATCCCGTCTTTGCGAGCGTTGCGGGCGAAGTTCGCGCTACCCCAGAGCCCCTGCTCCTTCCCCGAGAACGCGATGAACACGAGCGTCGCACCGAAGCCGTGCGGCGCGAGCACGCGCGCGAGCTCGACCACCGCGGCCACGCCGCTCGCGTTGTCGTTCGCACCCGGCGCCGGATTGGCGACGTCGTAGCGCTCTTCGTTCCGGCTGTCGTAGTGCGCACCCACGATGACGAGCCGTTCCCGCGAGACGGGATCGGCACCCGGGAGGATCGCGACGATGTTCGCGGCTTCGACCGCTTCGAGCTTCAGCCGCTCGGCGACGTCCTTCGGCAACGACGTCTGAAAGACGTCTTCGGACACCTGCAATCGCCCGCCGTTCGCGGTGCTGATCTCTTCGAAACGCTTGCGGATCCACGCACGCGCCCCGCCGATGCCCTTGTCCGGTGACGCGGGCTCGTGGAACGTATTGCGATTCCCGAACGCGACGAGCGCCTCGACCGACTTCATGAGTTCGGCTTCGGACACGTTCCCTACGATCTCGGCGATACGCGGATCGACGTGAACCGAGCGCGGCCGCCACGTCGGTCCCGCAGACGACGCGGCCACGACTCCGACTGCGAGAACCATCGATACCGCGGTCACCGCAGCGGCAATACGGACCCTCGAAAGCATGCGAACTCCTCTCGTCGCGAGAAACCGCGCTCGAGAGTCTCGGAGCGCGCAGGCCCGAGATCCTCGCGGCGGACACGGGCTCCCGGCAGACATCGTGCCGAGAATTATAATGCTCCGTCGTTTCGCGAGTCAAAGCGCGTGCCGTCGCGCGAACGCTCCCCTCTCTCCCCGGCCCCCTGTCCGACGTTGTCGGCTCGACTTGTGGGCACAACCTTGTTGGCCCGACCCTTGCGCCCACGACGACTCGTTCACGATCTCTTCGAGCTTCGCGCCGCCAGCAAGTGGATCCTCCTCGGCGCGATCGCGGGTTTGGCGTCGGGTTTCGGCGCCGTCGTGTTTCACATCGTGCTCGAGCACGTGTCGTCGTTCCTGCAACACGACCTCGCGAACTTCTACCCGCCGCCCGCCGGCGGGGAAGGCAGCGAAGCCCCACCCGACGCCGGTCCGCCCAAACGCTGGCTCCTCGTTCTGCTTCCCGTGGTCGGCGGTCTCGTGTCGGGTTGGCTCGTGTTCCGCTTCGCACCGGAAGCCGAGGGACACGGCACCGATGCGCTGCTGCGCGCGTTCCACCGCTTGCGCGGCGAGATCCGCGGCCGCATTCCGTTCGTGAAATCCGTGTCGTCGATCCTCACGATCGGCGCCGGCGGCTCGGCCGGCCGCGAGGGACCGATCGCGCAAGTCGGCGCGGGGCTCGGGTCGGCGCTCGGCGGATGGCTGCGGCTGTCCAATCGCGATCGACGGCTCATCATGCTCGCAGCGGCCGCCGGCGGCATCGGCGCGATCTTCCGCGCTCCGCTCGGGGCCGCGCTCTTCGTCACGGAAGTGCTCTACCGCGACGTCGACTTCGAGTTCGAGGCGATCGTTCCTTCGGTGATTTCGTCGATCGTCGCGTACTCGGTGTTCGTCGCGTTCTTCCCCGAGATGGAGCGGTTGTTCCGCATCCCCGACTCGCTGCGTTTCGAGAATCCGATCGAACTGTTGCCCTACGCGGGACTCGCCGTGCTGCTCGCGATCGCGGGGCTCGTGTGGGTGCGCGTGTTCTACGGCGGCCGCGATCACGTCTTCCGGCGCATCCCCGTGCCGACCTTCGTGAAGCCCGCGATCGGCGGCCTCGGACTCGGGATCCTCGGTTGGTTCTTGCCGCAAATCCTCGCCCAAGGGTACGGATGGGTGCAGGAAGCGATCGACGGCCATCTCGCCGTGACGACGATGTTCGTGCTCGCCGGCGGCAAGATCCTCGCGACCACACTGACGATCAGCTCGGGCGGATCGGGGGGCGTGTTCGGCCCGTCGGTCTTCATCGGAGCGATGCTCGGCGGCGCGTACGGCTACCTCCTGCACGGTTGGATGCCCGGGATCGTCGCGCACCCCGGCGCCTATGTGCTCGTCGGCATGGCCGGGTTCTTCGCCGGCGTTGCAAAGGTGCCGATCGCTTCGCTCATCATGGTGTGCGAGCTCTCGGGCGGCTACGAGCTCATCGTC